>NZ_JBEYYT010000110.1:0-25525 GCF_040645715.1 Spirillospora sp. NPDC046719
GGACACCGCCGGGCCGTCGCGCGACCGCCTGCTCCACGGTCCCGTACATGTCGAACACCCTCGCCAGGTGCGTGACGTCGAAGACCTCCCGCACCCCCGGCGGGCCGCCCGCGAACACCAGCTCCCCGTTCAGCGCGCCGAGCCGGCGCGACACCCCGATGAAGACGCCGAGGCCGGTCGAGTCCAGGAACGTCGCCCCGTCGAGATCGATCACCAGCCGCCGCGCGCCGTCCTCGACGAGCCCGAGCAGGAACACCCGCAGCCCCGGACTGCTGCCGACGTCGACATCGCCCGACACGGCCACGATCGTCTGGTCGCCGTAACGGCGCCGGTGCACATTGAAGCCCACCGTATTTGCCTACCAGACGCGCCGCACCGGCCGAAGCGACCCGGCCGTGCGAATGGCGCGGAAATTCCGCGTCAGCCGGCGAACGATTTCTCGAAATGCACGATGGCCCCGTTGCGCTGGACGCGGTCGAGAATGCGGACCTCCTCCGTGCACGCCCGCATCAACTGCAGCCCGCGGCCGTGCTCGGCGCTCGGCGGCGCCGGCGGCGCGTCCCAGACGGCGCGCGTCGCACCGTCCCGCCATCCGGTGTCACCGGCGTCCGCGGTGCTCGCGGCGGTGCTCACGACGGCCCCGCCGTCGATCACCTCCACGACGCACTTCGTGCCGTCCATCCGGGCCCTGACCTCGTAGTCCTTGCCCGCGGTGGCATGCTGGATGACGTTCGCGCACGCTTCGCCGAGCGCCAGCGCGATATCGGCGCGCACCTCCGGCGGGACGCCGAGACCGCGCAGAGAGGCGTCGAGCGTATGCCTGACCAATGGAGCGCTCTCGGCGTTCCTCGGCAGGGTCATCTCGAGGACGACCTCCATACCATGCGCCTCCGTTCCCTCGCTAGTGGCAAGAATTCCCAGTACCGCACTCCGGAAACTCCGGCCATCCGGCAAGAGTCGCTAGTCGCCCATCGCGGCCATCACCTTCGCGCCCTCGCCGGCCAGTTCGTCCAGCGGGAACCGGGCCAGATCGTGCCGCAGCACGGTCTCCGCCGCGTCCAGCGCGGCCCGCGCGGTGATCATGCAGTTCCCGGCCCGCTCGATCTCGCCGAGCCCGATGCAGTCGAAGGCGACCTGCGCGTCGTGAATCGTCATCCGCAGTTGCCGGACGACCTCGTCCATCCCCATCCGCGTCCCCCCGTCGGCAGATTCACGCCGCATCCTAGGACGCCCGCCCGGCCACGATCATGATCGCCGCGCGGGGCGGCGGGGCTCAGCCCTCCTCGACCCGTCCGGCCAGCTCGCGGGCCCGCGCGACCTGCGCCTCGTCCATCCCCTTGTAGTCGCAGTCGCGGTGCCGCTCCTCCTGGTCGTCGATCCACCGGGCGTGCGCCTCCCAGGCGGCCTGCTTGCTGATGCCGAGCGCGGCGCCGATCTGCGACCACGACGCGCCCGCCTCGCGCGCCGACCGCACCGCGAGCTGCCGCCCGTACACCGCCTTGCGGGCGATGACCTCGCCGAGCGCGAGCCGCTCCAGCGCCTCCTCGCGCAGGAGCGGCACGTCGCCCATCGTGTCGCGCACCCACAGCTCGTCATGCCGCGCGGCCGCCGTCAGCAGCGTGAACTCTTTCTCGATCCCGTCAGGTGTGATCATGCACCCCACCCTGACGTCAACCCACCCTGACGTCAAGCCCCCCTGACGCCTCTAGCGGGCGATCAGATGGGTTCGGCTCCGTGGCCGGTGGCGATGGCGTCGATGTGGTGGGCGAGTTCGAAGTCCTTGGCGGTGAGGCGGTGTCCGGCGTCGTGGGTGGTGATGTCGAAGCGGATGCGTTGCCAGGTGATGTGGATGTCGGGGTGGTGGCCGATTTCGCGGGCTTTGGCCGCCACGTACATGGCCAGGTGGACGGTCTCGTGGTAGCTGTGCCGGTAAGTCCGGGTGATGGCGTCGCCGGTGCGTTCCCAGCCGGGGAGGTCGGCCAGGCGGGCGGCGATCTCGTCGTCGGTGAGCGGTTCGGGGGCCATGGGCGTCTCCTTGTCAGGTGATGGCGCCGGTGATCTCGACCAGTTCGCGGCCCTGGGCACTGTGGTGCCAGCGTGCGGCGTGAGCGGGCAAGGCGATCAGTTCGGCACGCAGCCGAGCCGAGCCGGTTTTGCCGCAGGCGGCTGCGGCGGCTTGGGCGATCGCGACGACTCGTTCGGGGTCGGATGAGGCGGCTGCGGCGAGGGAGGTGGCTTGGCGGGCGCGGAACACGCCGGAGTCTCGCCGGTAGTCGGTGGGCTGGTCACCGAGGACGCGGTCCCATGCGGTCGCGGCGTCGTCGTGGTCGCCGGCGCGGCCGTATGCGGTGGCGCGTTGGGCGTCGGTGTAGTGCGGTGTGCGGCGGCAGGCGTTGGCCCAGGGGTAGGCGTCGTCGATGCGGGGGATCAGGGCTTCCGCGCGGTCGAAGGAGCGGTCGGCGCTTGCGCGGTCGCCGGTCATCGCGTGTCCGTGACCGAGGTGGACCAGGGCCAGGACGCGGACTTTCGCGCACAGGCGGGACTCGTCGGCGAGGGCCGCGCTGGCGTAGTCGATGACGGCTCCGGCGTCGCCCTCGTCGATCGCGTGCATCTCCTTGTTGGTGAGGGCGTAGCTGACGAGCTGGGGGTTGCCGGAGCGATGCGCCATTTCCAGGGCGGCGGTCCGCCAGCACCCGGATTGTTCCAATGCGGCGGCGTCCTGGTAGAGCCAGCCGAGTAGTTCTGCGTAGGCGACGCCCATTTCCAGCAGTCCGTGCCGGACGGGGGTGTCGGCGGCGTGGAGAAGGTGGCGGATCAGGTCGGTCTGCGCGGTGACGGTCGGGATGAGCATGTGCGGGCCGAGCGACATGTCGGCGCGGTAGTGGCCGGGAAGTTGCTGGCGGAAGTACTCCACCAGCTCAGGATCGACGGGCCCGCTGGGGCTGATGCGTCCGAGGGTGCCCGCCGCGACGCCTGCGATGCCCATCTCCAGCACTTGACGACGGCGGATCACGATCGTGTCGTTCCGTTTCTCGGAACGCAGGGCTCGCAGTTGTCCGCCCGCGTCGAGCAGCTCGTCCAGCCGGTCGACGAGTCCGGGCGATGGGCGCTTGTGCCCGTTGGCGACCTTCGACAGATGTCCGTTGTCGCACGGAACCAGGGCCGCCAGCTTGCGCTGGCTGATGTGCCGCTCGTTCATAAGCTGCCGCAGTTTTTCGCCGAAGGTCATCGCTGCCATTAGTACCCGTTTCGCCCCGGGATGCGGTGCTGTCTGGCGCTGTCCATCGAGGTGGACAGCGGACACCGCCTTTCACGCTAACGGCGGATGCGCTGTTTTGGAGTGCGAAAGGTGTCCCTCGGACACATAAGACGGCCTCGGCCGGCGGGCGAACGCCGGTGGTTCCGGGGCCTGACCGGAAACGAGGTCCGGCTGTGAGAACGATATCCGACTCGGTGATCTCTTCAAGGGCGCTGACGGTGGGCGGCATCCCGGCTGTCGCCGCGGTGCAGCCCGTCCGCGCGGCGCCCTGGTTCCCGCCGGACGTCATGCACTGGCGCGGACGGGACGCCGTGGTTCCTGTCCTCCACAGGCGACCTGCTGGCGCCCTGCCATGACCCGGCCAGCGCGACCACGAAGATCGTCGCGATCCTCGCGCCGCTGCTGGCGGTCGTCCGCCCCCAAAGCAACGGCTGACACGTCCCCTCGAACCTCGTGGCTCCGGTCAACAGGCGCGCGCCGGAGCCGCACCCCAACCTCAAAGGCGCGCCGGAGGTGAACATGACCATCACGCTGGACCGCGTCACTCAGGCCGGGAAGGACCCACGGGAGCTGATCCCCGCCAAGGCGTTCGCGCTCCTGGTGGACGACTTCCGCAACGCCACCCACGCTGGCCACGACTACTGCACCCGCGCCGTCGGGCAGAACCTGGTGTTCCTCAAGGCCGTCGGGGACATCCGCCGCGCCGAGCGGCAGGACCCCCGCCACTACGTCCGCATCGTCCCGACCCCGCCCGTCGACCAGGCGTGGCACCTGAGCCTGCAGCGGACCGAGGTGTACGTTCCGATGAGCGTCACCTTCGCCGACTCGTTCATCCACCACCGCCCCGTCATGGACGACGACATCCGCTCGGGCGCCGCACTGGCCCGCACCATTCCCCGGCTCCACGCCACCGGCTACTACGTGGACCCCGAGTTCTGGGACGGCGAAGCCGGCACCAGCTGCTGCCCGCCCGAGTGCAACGACCAGGGCGGCCGCGACTGGCGATCCCTGGTGGACTGGAGCGGCTTCCTGCCACTGGACACACCGCTCGCCATCCGCCTCTGACCGAACACAGCCAGAAAGGGCTGCGCGTGCGCACCGACTGGACCGACCTGCCCGAGGACCTGCGAAACCAGATCGCAGCCAAGACGGGCCCGATCGACCGCATCGAGCCCGCGCCCACGGGCAACCATGCCGACATCGCGTCCACCCTGCACATCGCAGCCGGACGGGTCTTCGTCAAGGCCGCCCGCAAGCTCGACGACCAGGACGGTCCCGAGGTGACGTCGCTGCGACGCGAGGCCGCCGTCAACCCCGCCGTGCCCGAGTTCACTCCCCGGCTCCGCTGGCAGATCGAGACCGGGGAGTGGCTCGTCCTCGGATTCGAGCACGTGCAAGGACGTCCCGCCGACTTCTCCGCCGGATCACCGGACCTGGAGACCCTCGCCAAGACCATCCACGCCGTCCACCAAGCACCCTGCCCCGACGCGGCGATGGCCGCCGAACGACGCTGGCAGCGCTACGTCGACGACCCTGCCCCGCTCGCAGCCGGCGGCGCCCTGCTGCACACCGATCTCAACCAGGACAACTTCATCATCACCACCGACGGCTCCGCCTACGTCGTCGACTGGGCCTTCGTCACACGCGGCGCGCCCTGGCTGGAACTGATCCTGCTCATCCCGTGGCTGCTCAAAGCAGGACATCAACCCCGGGCAGTCGAGGAGTGGGTCGCTCAGTTCCCGGCCTGGACGGAGGCCGAGCCGACCGACATCGACATGTTCACCACCGGGTTCGCCCGGCAATGGCGAATGGCCAGCGACCGGCGCCAGGACGCCTGGATCGCCCGGCACGCCGACCTCACCGCACGCTGGGCGGACTACCGGCTCAAGAGGTGACCGCTGCCCGACTGCCACGGCCTTCGTTGGTTTGCGGCGAGTCGTCGTTGTGGGGTGGGCATAACGGCGACTCGCCGCGAGGGGAGGGGCGAGGGTCAGGCGGGGTGGTTGAGGCGGAGGCCGGGGTAGGGCCAGTTCTCGATCTTGAGGAGGTGGCCGGTGCTGGAGGCCGTGACGTACGCGGTGCGCATGTCGGGGCCGCCCCAGGTGATGTTGGTGATGCCCGGGTCGCCGTCCACGTCGATGTCGACGAACCGGACGAGGTCGCCCTTCGGGCTGACGATCGAGATGCCCGCGTGGACCATCGACGCGACGCAGACGTTGCCGTGCCCGTCGACGCCGAGCGAGTCGAAGTTGACGTAGTCCGGGGCGGTGTAGAGGAAGTTGCCGCCGCCGGAGCCGCCGAGGGAGCGGCCGCCCTTGATCTCGCCGGGGCCGGTGACCTCCCACCACCAGACGCGGGCCGTGTAGGTCTCGCTGACGTACAGGCGGGTGCCGTCCGGCGACAGGCCGATGCCGTTCGGGCCCTCCATGCCGCCGGCGATCTGCTTGATGGACGAGCCGTCCGCCTTGGCGTAGTAGAGGCGGCCCTTGTCGCCGGTGACGCCGTCGCTCTTGCCGTAGTCGGTGAAGTAGATGCCGCCGTGGGCGTCGATCACCAGGTCGTTCGGGCCGCGCAGCGGGACGCCGTCCGCCTCGGTGTAGAGCGTCTCGACGGACCCGTCGGACAGGTCGACGGCCTGGATGCTGCCGCTGGTGTAGTCGTCGGGGATGCCGCCCGCGAAGACGAACCCGCCGACCTCGAAGCGGCGGAGGCCGCCGGAGTTGGCGATGTAGACGCGGCCGTCCGGGCCGAGCGCCGAGCCGTTCGGGCCGCCGCCGGTGGTCGCGGCGATCGAGGTGGTTCCGTCCGGCTTCACGCGGGTGAGGGTGCCGCGGTGGATCTCGACGACCAGCACGTCGCCGTCCGGCAGGACCGTCGGGCCCTCCGGGAACAGCAGCCCGCTCGCCAGCTTGGTGATCTTCATCTTCTTCCCCTTTCGCGGACGGCCGGCGGCGGCCGCCGTCCCTGTGGTGCCGAGGACGGCTGCCGCGCCGGCGCCCGCGAGGAGGGCCCGGCGGGTGATCCTCACGCCATCGCCTTGAGAACGCGGCGGGCGGTGCTCTGGATATGGACCTCGTCCGGCCCGTCGTACAGGCGGGCCTCGCGGGCGTGCCGGTACATGCGCGACAGCGGCAGGTCGTCGGTGAGTCCGGCGGCGCCGTGCACCTGGACGGCCCGGTCGATGACGTTGTGCAGCATCCGCGCCCCGACGACCTTGATCGCGCCGATCTCGATGCGCGCCTGGTCGCCGGCGTCGATCCGCTCGGCGGCCTGGAGCGTGAGCAACCGAGACGCCTGGATCTCGGTGTAGGAGTCGAACACGTGCTGCTGCATCAGCTGCTTCGCCGACAGCGGCTCGCCGAACGCGACGCGGGTGCCGAGCCGCGCGCACATCAGCTCGAACGCGCGCTGCGCCTGGCCGAGCCAGCGCATGCAGTGGAAGATCCGGCCGGGGCCGAGCCGGTCCTGGGCGATGACGAACCCGTGCCCGCGCGGACCGAGGAGGTGGTCGGCCGGGACGCGGACGTCCTCGTAGGCGACCTCGTAGTGCCCGCCGTTGAGGCCGAGGACGGGCGTCTCCCGCACGATCCGGTACCCCGGCGTGTCCGTCGGCACGATGATCATGCTGAACGCGCGGTGCGGGGCCGTCCCCTCGGGCTCGGTGCGGCACATGACGGTGGTGTAGGCGGCCTGCGCGGCGCCCGTGGTGAACCACTTGCGGCCGGTGATGATCCACTCGTCGCCGTCCAGGACCGCCTTCGTCTGGAGCTGCGTCGGGTCGGAGCCCGCGTGGTCGGGTTCGGTCATCGCGAAGCTCGGCGACACCTCGCCCGCGACCATCGGGGCGAGGTAGCGGTCGCGCCAGCGGGGGCTCGCGTACTTGTGCAGCATCAGCGAGTCCTGGAGCGTGAACGTGCCGAGGGCGAGCTGCCCCCACTCGCTGCGCCCCTGCACCTCGTTGACGTACACGTAGTCGAGGAACGGCAGGCCGCCGCCGCCCAGCTCCTTCGGGTGGCCGAGCGCCCACAGGCCCTCCTTCTTCGCCTCGTCGCGGAGGCGGAGGAGGGTGTCGCGGTCGCCGGCGTTGAGGGCGGGCTCGGCGGGCTCCACGCGCTCGGTCATGAAGCCGTGGACGGCGTCGCGGACGCCCCGCACCCGGTCCGGGACGGGGAACAGCATCAGCTGCCCCCGGTGAGGTCGGCGGAGATGTCGCGGTCGCCGTAGCCCTCGGGCGCGGCGACCTCGACGATCGGCTCGGGACGGTCGTCGAACTCCAGCCGCAGCGCGCGGGACATCGTCGCGTGCATCTCGTACATGCAGGTGATGTAGGTCAGCTGCAGGATCTCCTTGTCGGACAGGTGCTTCTGCAGGATCTCGAACACCCGGTCCGGGACGCGGCCGCCGTCGAGGACGAGCCCGTCGGTGTAGGCGAGGACGGCCCGCTCCAGCTCCGAGTAGCAGTCGGCGGTCTGCCAGTGCGGGATCGACTCGATCTTGTCCTCGGACATGCCGAGCGCCCGCATCTGCTTGCAGTGCTGCGAGAACACGAACTGGCTGCCGCGCGCCCACCCGGCCCGGCACTGGCCGAGCTCGCGCAGGACGGGGTCGAGGGAGGCGTTGCGGTAGAGGGCGAAGCCGCGGACGGCGTGCCGGAACACGTCGGGGTCCTGCGCGAACACCGTCCACCAGTCGCCGGGCGAGCCGGTCGCGGTGCCGTGGTCGACGGCCGGGTCGCGGTCGGGGGCGAACAGGTGGTCGTAGAAGAACAGGATGCGTTCGTCGGTGACCTCGGCGCGGGGGATCTCACGCAGGCGCGGCATTGCTCTTCTCCTTGGGGGCGGTGCGGTCGGCGGCGGTCTTCGGCGCGTGCGAGACGTCGGACTCGTCGAAGGCGCGGGTCCAGCAGGCGAACTCCAGGAGGATCCCGTCGGGGTCCTGGAAGTAGAACGAGCGGACGAACACGCCCTCGTCGAACGTGGGCGCGACGCCCCATTCGCTGTCGTCGTGGTTGAGGATGGGGCTGACCTCGACGCCCTTCTCCTGCAGCCGCGTCCGGTACTCCTCGAACTTCTCGACCGGGACGTGGAACGCGACGTGGTTCATCGACCCGACGGCGCTGAGCAGCTCGCCCTGCTCGGGGCGGGTCTTCGGCGCGGAGATGCCGGGGACGCCGTCGGGCGCGTCCGGGAACCAGAAGAACGCGACGCAGTCGCCGCCGCCGCAGTCGAAGAAGAAGTGCTGCCCCATCCCGGCGGGCAGGTCGAGGGTCTTGATCAGCGGCATCCCGAGGACGCCGGAGTAGAAGTCGATCGTGCGCTGCATGTCGGACGAGACGAGCGCGAGGTGGTTGATCCCACCGAGTTCGAACTCTTTGTTCGCGGGCATTCGGGGTGCCTCCTTCAGAGGGGAGCGGCGTAGCGGGCGCGCAGGTCGCGCTTGAGGACCTTCCCCGCGACGTTGCGCGGGAGCTCGTCGACCACCTCGACGCGGCGGGGGACCTTGTAGCCGCCGAGGTGCTCGCGGGCGAAGGCGATGACGTCGCCGGGCGCGGCGGACGCGCCGGGCCGCAGCACGACGGCGGCGCAGACGGCCTCGCCCCAGCGCGGGTCGGGGACGCCGAAGACGGCGGCGTCGGCGACGTCGGGGTGCCGGTACAGGACCTGCTCGACCTCGCGGGAGGCGACGTTCTCGCCGCCCGTGATGATCATGTCCTTGATGCGGTCCACGATGTAGACCATGCCCTCGGCGTCGCGGCGGACAACGTCGCCGGTGCGGAACCAGCCGTCCTGGAACGCCTCGGCGGTCAGCTCGGGCTCGCGCCAGTAGCCGCGCATCACCTGGTCGCAGCGGACGACCATCTCGCCGGGCTCGCCGGGCGGGACGTCGGCGAAGTCGGCGTCGACGATCCGGATGTCGGCGAGGTCCATGACGCGTCCGGCGGCGGCGAGCAGGTGGGTCTCGCCGGCGGCGGCGCGGCGGTGCTCGGCGGTCCCGAAGTAGAGGATGTTGCCGCCGAGCTCGCTCATGCCGAAGCCCTGGTAGAAGTCGCAGCCGAGGACGTCCATGCCGCGCCGCAGCACCTCGGCGGGGATCGCGGACGCGCCGTACCCGATCGCCTCCAGCGTGCCGAGGTCGTGGTCCTCGATGCCGGGGTGGCCCAGCAGGAACGCGATCATCGTCGGGGCGAGGCCGGTCTGGGTGACCTTCCAGTCGGCGACGAGCCGCAGGAACGTCTCGTTGTCGTAGGAGCGGACGATCCCGACGGTGGCCGAGCGCAGGTGGTTGACGAGGACCGCGTACCCGCCGACGTGGCAGAGCGGGAAGCAGAACAGGAAGACGGTGTCGTCGGGGATCTCCCACTGCGACGCCGAGCTGATCACGCCGGTGATCAGGTTGCGGTGGCTGAGCATGACGCCCTTGGGCGCGCCGGTCGTCCCGCTGGTGTAGACGAGCCAGGCGATGGAGTCCTCGGCGGGGCGGGGCGGCTCGGTCGCGTCCGCCCCGGTGACGAGGTCGGCGTAGCCGCGGTCGCCGCCGCCGTCCAGCCCGACGACGACCTTCACGCCGGGCATCTCGTGCCGGTGCTCGGTCATGGCGTCGAGGTACTCGCCGCTGACGATCAGCACGGACGCCTGCGCGTGCTCGACGAGCGCGGTGATCTCGGACGGGTGGAGCCGGTGGTTGAGGAACGTCAGCGCCATCCCGGCGGCGGGGACGGCGTAGTACAGGTCGACGTACTCGGGCCGGTTGCCCGACAGGACGGCGATCCGGTCGCCGGGCTCGGCGAGGGTCCGGAGCGCGTTGGCGGCCCGGCGGACCCGGTCGCGCAGCTCCGCGTACCCGATCGCCCGGTCCTCGAACCGGAGGGCGGTGCGGTCCGGGTGCTTGCGGGCCGCGTACTCGACGATGTCGCTGATCAGCATGGACGCTCCGGCACGACGCCTCCCCGAAGTTGACTTGACAGTCATATCAAGTTGCTCGATGCTCGGATACTGTTCCTGCGAACATCGGCTTGTCAAGCCCCCGGACGGGGCCGCGGCCCTCGGCGAAAGGAACCACGGATGGCGGACACGGGTGCCGGCGAGAGCCCGCAGGCGCCGCTGACCGAGCGCGGCGCCCGCACCAGGGAGCGCCTCATCGCGGCGGCCCGCGAGGTCTTCGAGGAGCGCGGCTTCCTCGACACCCGGGTCGCGCACATCGCCCGGCACGCCAAGGTGGCCTACGGCTCCTTCTACACGTACTTCCCGTCCAAGGAGGCCGTCTTCCTGGAGGTCGCCGACCGGCTCTTCGAGGACATGACGCGGCACTCCTTCACCCCCGGCACCGACCCCGCCGCCGCCGAGCCCGCCGCCGAGCCCGCCGAGCCTCCTGCCACCGAGCCCGCCGCCCGCGTCCGCCGCGCCAACCGCGCTTATTACGAGGCGTACCGGCGCAACGCGAAGATGATGGCGATCATCGAGCAGGTCTCCACGTTCAACGAGGAGTTCCAGGAGATGCGGCGCAAGCACCGCGCCGAGTCGGTCAGGCGGTCCGCGCGGGCGATCGAGCGCTGGCAGCGCGCCGGGCTCGTCGACCGTGACCTCGACCCGGAGATGACGGCGCGCGCGCTCGCCGCGATGGTCGACCACTCGCTGTACCTATGGCTCGTCCAGGGCGACGACACGTCCGACACCGAGCGGCTCCTGGACACCCTCGACGCCCTCAACGTCCGGGCCCTCGGCCTGCGTCCCACCCCCTGAGAACTCCCCCCGAAGGAGACCCGCGTGCACGAGGAACTCGCCGACCGCTTCATCGCCGCCATCACCGGCGGCGACGTCGACACGCTCCGCTCCCTCTACGCGCCCGGCGCGCTGATCTGGCACAACGGGCCCGGCGCCGGCGGCGGCTCGGAGCAGAGCGTGGACGACAACCTCCGCACGCTGCGCTGGCTGTCGCGCAACCTCCGCGACTTCCGCTACGAGGAGATCCGCCGCGACGCGCTGCCCGGCGGGTACGTCCAGCGGCACGTCCTGCGCGGGACGCTCCCCGACGGGACGCCGCTGGAGATGGCCGCGTGCCTGTTCGTCACCGTGGACGGCTCCGGGCGCATCGCGCGCATCGAGGAGTACGCCGACACCCGCGGCAGCGACCCGCTGCGCGACCTCGCCGCCGCCCAGCGCGCGGCCCGCGCGTGACCGCGCTGGAGTCCGCGCTCGCCGCCCGGCTCGGCGCGGACGTCACCGGCCTGCACCGGCTGTCCGGCGGCGCGAGCCGCGAGACCTGGTCGTTCGACGCGGGCGGGCGCGCCCTGATCCTGCGCCGCGACCCCCCGTCGTCGCCCGACCCGGACGCGATGGCGCGCGAGGCCGCGCTGCTGGCGTCCGCCGCCCGCGCCGGCGTCCCCGTCCCGTCCCTGGTCGACCACGGCGACGACCTCGCCGGCACCCCGTTCCTGATCATGGAGCGGCTGTCCGGCGAGACGATCCCGCGCCGGCTGCTGCGCGACGAGGCGTTCGCCGCCGTCCGGCCCCGGCTGGCCCGCGACCTCGGCGGCGTCCTCGCCCGCCTGCACACGATGGAGCCTGTCCCCGGCCTGCCGGACGACGACCCGCTCACCGCGATCACCGCCTCCTACGAAGCGTTCGACGAGCCGCGCCCCGCCGTCGAGCTGGCGCTGCGATGGCTGCGCGAGAACCGGCCCGCCGCGTCCGGCCGCCGCGCGGTCGTGCACGGCGACTTCCGCAACGGCAACCTGATGATCGCTCCGGACGGCGTCACCGGCGTCCTGGACTGGGAGCTCACCCACGTCGGCGATCCCGCCGAGGACCTCGGCTGGCTCTGCGTGAAGGCGTGGCGGTTCGGCTCCCCGCACCCCGCCGGGGGGTTCGGCTCCCGCGAGGACCTCCTCGCCGGGTACGCCGGCGCGGGCGGCACCCCGCCCACGCCGGAGGAACTGCGCTGGTGGGAGGTCTACGGCACGCTCCGCTGGACGATCCTCTGCCGCCACCAGGCCGAACGCTTCCTCAGCGGCTCCGACACGTCCATCGAGTACGCCGTGCTGGGCCGGAAGGTCTGCGAGCAGGAGCACGACATGCTGCTCGCACTCGGCCTGACGTCGCCCGTCACCGTCGAGGACCCGCTCGCGGCGGAACCGGGGACGGCGGCGGGTTCGGCGCCGCACGACCGGCCCGGCGCGTCCGCGCTGATCGACGCCGTTGGCGCCTTCCTGCTGGAGGCCGAGCAGCCCGACGAGCGGCTGCGCTTCCACGCCCGCGTCGCCGCGTCCGCCCTGCGCATCGCGCGCCGCGAGCTGCTGCTGGGCGAGGCGCACGAGGCCGCGCACGCCGCCCGCCTGGCGAAACTCGGCTGCGCGTCCGACGCCGACCTGGCGGCCGCCATCCGCGAAGGCACGCTCGACGACCGCCGGGAGGAGGTGGTCACCGCGATCCGCGCCTCGATCGTCGACAAGCTCACCGTGTCCAATCCGCGCCACCTCGCGCTTCCCGGCTGACCCCAGAAAGTCATCCACATTCGGATAACCCCTTGTGGACGGCCGAGCGGCTCGTGGAGGATTTTTCACGTGACGCCACGAGTGGTGCTCGATCCCGACATTCCCGAGAAGGCCCGGGCGGTGCTCGCGGCCAACACGCCGCTCCTGCCCCATCCGTCCACGCCGCCGCCCCGCCCGCGTTTCGGCGGGCGGGGCCCCGGCACGGTCGCGCTGGCCGCGTTCCAGGCGCCGATCTGGGTCTACCTGCCCGTCCTCGCCTGCTGGCAGTACGGGAAACGGGCGAAGATCGCCGGTAGTGTCGCCGAAGCCCTGATCATCGCGCCCATCGCCATATGGGGCTTTTACGGGCTGGCCCTCAACATGCTGTTGGGCCTGCCGCTCCAGGTCATCGCCTTCATCATCGTTCTCGTCAGGTCGGGCGAACCGGAACTGCCGAAGCTGATCCGCCGCCACAAGGACGGCTACGTCCGCCCCGAGGAGCTCAACGGCCCGGCACCCGCGCTCCTCGACCGCGCGCAGGCGGCCGTCGACGCCGTGATCCGGTCCGAGGTCAACCGGCAGGGGCTCCTGGACGAGGTGCAGAACACGGTGACCCTGCCCCGGCAGCTCTGGGACATCGCGGAGACGCTCGCCGAACTGAGCCACCTGCACGCCGAGCAGGAGCAGAAGACGATGGGGCTCACCACGCCGCGCGTCGTCGAGGCACTGCGCCCCCGGCGCAAGGCCCTGAACCTGGCGACCGAGTCCGTCATCAAGCGCGTCGAGGCGCTCGAACGCTACGCCGCCCGCGCACGGGCCGCCGACCAGGCGCTGCTCGAACTGCGCGCCCTCCAGAACCTGGCCGAAGGCGGCGACGCCTACCGCGACCTGCTCGCCCGCACGGTCCGCGACGACCTGGCCATCGCCGAGATCGACGACCTGACCGAGCGGGCACGGCGGATCGAGGAGGCCCTCCATGACAGCGTCGAACAGGCCCGCAAGGCCGGCCTCTCGCTGGTACCCGAAGCGAGCTGACCCCCGCCCCGCCCACCGGATGCCGAACGGGATCACCGTCCTCGGCGCCGCCATCCTGACGCTCCAGATCGTCTTCTGGATCTACGCCATCGCCTCGTAGCCGCCGGTCCGGGCCATGGCGAGGCGCTGGTTCGGCGGCCCAGCCACCTGCGGGCCTCGCCCAACGGTGATCTTTTCGCCGGAGGCCGTACGCCCTGCGTTCATGTCGTGGACGCCCGGGCGCACGAATCGTTCGCCACCCTCACGAACGTGAACACTCCTCGAATGGGCATCCCCCAGCGGCTCGCCGAGCGCATGAGCATGGCGGAGCAGCACGAGTACCTGCAGTCCAAGTTCTCCCGCCGGGGCCTGCTGCGCGGCGGCGCGGTCGCCGCCGGCGGCCTCGCCGCCGGCGGCCTGCTCACCGGCACCGCGAGCGCGTCGGCCCCGGCCGCGCCTCCCCTCCTCGCCCCCTCCCCCGAGCACGTCGACGGCTCGCTCGTCGCGCCGATCGGCCGGCACCTCGCGTTCGGCGCCGACCCGCGGACGCAGATGACCGTGTCGTGGCAGGTCCCCGTCCCGGTGAAGAAGCCGTTCCTGCGCATCGGCACGCACCCGTGGAACCTCTCGCAGCGCATCGCGGCGGAGGTCCGCAGCCTGCACACGCCGGCAGGCGTCGGGTCGAGCCCCGACTTCACCCAGTACTACCTGCACGTCCAGCTCGACCGGCTGCACCCCGGCACGACCTACTACTACGGCGTGGGGCACGACGGCTTCGACCCGGCCAGCTCGCACCTCGCCGGGACGATCGGGACGTTCACCACGGCCCCGGCGCGGTCGTCGAAGTTCACCTTCACGGCGTTCGGCGACCAGGGCGTCAGCTACCACGCGCTCGCCAACGACAGCCTGATCCTCGGCCAGAACCCGGCGTTCCACCTGCACGCGGGCGACATCTGCTACGCCGACCCGTCCGGGTCGGGCCAGACGAGCGACACCTTCGACGTCCGGGTGTGGGACCAGTTCCTCGCCCAGACCGAGACGGTCGCCAAGCAGGTGCCGTGGATGGTCGGGTACGGCAACCACGACATGGAGGCCTGGTTCTCGCCCAACGGGTACGGCGGCGAGGAGGCCCGGTTCCAGCTTCCCGGGAACGGTCCAGACCCGAAGAACCTGCCGGGCGTGTACACGTTCGTCTACGGCAACACCGCGGTCGTCTCGCTGGACGCCAACGACGTCTCCTACGAGATCCCCGCCAACCAGGGCCTGTCCAAGGGGAAGCAGACGGCGTGGCTGGAGGCGCAGCTCAAGTCGCTTCGGGCCCGGCGCGGCATCGACTTCATCGTGGTGTTCTTCCACCACTGCGCGTTCTCCACCACCAACCAGCACGCCTCGGAGGGCGGCGCGCGCGACGCGTGGGTGCCGCTGTTCGAGAAGTACCAGGTCGACCTGGTCGTGAACGGGCACAACCACGTCTACGAGCGCACCGACGCCATCAAGGGCAACGCGGTCGGCCGGCAGGTGCCGATCGGCGGCACGGCCCGTCCGGAGAGCGACGGCGTGGTGTACGTGACGGCGGGCGGCGCGGGCAGGAGCCTGTACAGCTTCCCGGTGCCGGACTCCTACGAGGGCAACGAGAAGCCGCTCGACGCCGTGGCCAGCTACGTCTGGGACAAGGACCGCAACAAGGTGCCGGAGACGGTGCACTGGTCGCGGGTCCGGTTCACCGGCTACTCGTTCATCCGGGTGGACGTGACGCCGGCGCCGCGCGGCCGGACCTCGACGCTGTCCGTCCGGGCGCTGGCCGAGAACGGCACCGAGATCGACCGCTTCACGATCGCCCGTCCCTCCCGCGCCTGACGGCCGTACCGGCCTCCGCGCCCCCTCGTCCGGGCGACCGCTCCGCCCGGACGACCACCCCGCCCGGACGACCGCCCCGACGACCGCCCCGCCCCGCCGGCCCGCCCCGGCCAGGCGGGGCCGCTCGACGGGGCAGGGACCGGCGCCGTCCGGCGCGACCGGTCAGCCGGGCAGGTCGGCCTCGCGGGCGGCGACCAGGCCGAACAGGTCGCCGATGGCGGTGAGCGCGGCGGCGTGCAGGGCGTCCGCCGCGATCGGCGCGCCGTCCGGGCCCGCCAGCGGACGCGTCGCGCACGCCTCCGCCACGACGGTGGGGCGGTAGCCGAGGTTGAAGGCGCCCTCGGCGGTGAACTGGACGCACATGTGGGTCATGAACCCCGCCAGCACCAGGTCGGGTCCCGCGTCGATGCGGCGCAGCACGTCGAGCAGGCCGGTGTCGTGGAAGGAGTTCGGGAACCGCTTCACCACGACCGGCTCGCCGTCCCGGGGCGCGACGGGCTCGGCGACCTGCCCGATCTCGGCGCGGACGTCGTAGGGGGTGCCCTCGCCGCCGTCGTTGACGACGTGCACCACCGGCGTCCCGGCGGCACGGGCGCGGGCGAGCAGCCGGGACGCGGCGTCCAGCGCGCGGTCGGCGCCGGGCAGCGCCATGACGCCGGTCCGGTAGGTGTTCTGGAAGTCGATCATGATCAGGGTGGCGTCCGGCAGCGCGGGCAGCGCGCCGTCCAAGCCGATCACGTCGCGCAGGCTCGTCGAAACGGTCATCTCGTCCTCCTGGAATGCGGGGATGCGGATAAAAGGGAATGCGGAAAAGGGGAATGCGGAAATCGGGCAGGGCCGAGCACCGGCCTCACCGGCCGGGCGTGGTGAACGGGTAAGGGGGAACGGACAGGTCAGGCGGCGGTGCGGAACCGCCTCCGGTAGGCCGCCGGGGTCGTGCCGAGCCGCCGCCGGAACGCCCGGTGCAGCGTCTCCACCGAGCCGAGGCCGCACGCGGCGGCGACCCGGTCGAGCGGCTCGTCGGTGCCCTCCAGCAGCCGCCGCGCCGCCTCCACCCGGGTGGCCTCGACGTAGGCCGCCGGGGTGGCACCGGTCTCCCTGCGGAAGACGCGGGTGAAGTGCCGCTCGCTGAGGCACATCCGGTCGGCGAGCGCCGCCGCCGACAGGTCCTCGGCCGGGTTGGCGGTGATCCACGCGCGCAGCTCGTCGATGTCGCGGCGCTCGGCGGGCGCCTGCCACAGCGGGACGCTGAACTGGCTCTGCCCGCCCTGCCGCTTGAGGTACATGACGAGCTGCCGGGCGACCTTCAGCGCGAGGCGTTCGCCGTGGTCCTCGGCGACCAGGGCGAGCGCGAGGTCCATGCACGCGCTGATCCCGGCGCCCGTCCAGACGTTCCCCGACCGGACGTAGATCGGGTCGGGGTCCACGACGACGTCGGGGTGGTCGGCGGCGAGCCGGTCCGCGGTGGCCCAGTGCGTCGTCGCCGTCCGGCCCGCGAGCAGGCCCGCGGCCGCGAGCAGGTGCGCGCCGACGCAGACGGACGCGACGCGGCGGGCGTGCCGGGCGGTGCCGGCGATCCAGTCGACCAGGTCGGGATCGATCACCGGCGCGCCGGCGCGGTCCACGGCGCCGGGCACCACGAGCGTGCCGACCTGGTCGCCGACCTGGTCGAACGTCAGGTCGGTGGCGAGCCGGACGCCGGCGCTGGTGCGCACCTGGCCGCCGTCCGGCCCGGCGAGCAGCACCTCGTAGGGCGTGCCGCCGGACATCTCCCGGTTCGCGACCGCGAACACCTCCGCGGGCCCGGTGACGTCGAGGAGGTCGACGTCGGGGAACACGGCGATGACGACACGGTGCGGAGCGGACATGCCTCCATTGTCACGGGCGTCCGCCATGACCGCCATGACCAGGTTCTGGCATATCCGGACATCGCAGGCCCGCGAGGGCGGTCGCGGGAGTGCGTCAGGGGTAGCCGCCGGCGCGGCCGAGGAGGGCGGGCGCGGGCGTGCCGAGCAGGTCGGCGAGCCAGGTGCCGGTCTCGGCGACGGCGTCCATGTCGATGCCGGTCTCGACGCCGGAGCGGTGCAGGGCGTAGAGCAGGTCCTCGGTGGCGATGTTGCCGGTGGCGGCGGGCGCGAACGGGCAGCCGCCGAAGCCGCCGGTGCTGGCGTCGAGGGTGGTGACGCCGAGGTCGACGGCGGTGAGCGCGTTGGCGTAGCCGGTGTTGCGGGTGTTGTGGAAGTGGAAGCGCAGCGGCGTGCCGGGCGCGGCCGCGCGGACGCGGGCGGTCAGGTCGCGGACCTGCGCGGGGACGCCGACGCCGATCGTGTCGGCGATCGCGATCTCGAAGGCGCCGGCGGCGTGCGCGCGGCGGGCGATCTCGGCGACGCGCTCCGGGGGCGTCTCGCCCTCGAAGGGGCAGCCGAACGCGACCGCGATGGTGACTCCGGCGGGGACGCCCGCGTCGTGCGCGGCGGCGGCGATGCCGTCCCAGGCGTCCAGCATCTCGGCCATGGTGCTGCCCTGGTTGCGCACGGAGAACGTGTCGGACGCGACGAGCACGACGTTCACCTCGTCCACGCCCGCGTCGAGGGCGCGGTCGAGGCCGCGCCGGTTGAGCACGAGGCCGCTGTAGGAGACGCCGTCGCGGCGCGGGACGCCCGCCATGACCTCCTCGGCGCCCGCCATCTGCGGGACGCGCCTGGGGTTGACGAACGAGACGGCCTCGATGCGGCGGGCGCCCGCGTCCACGCAGCGGGTGATGAAGGCGATCCGGTCGTCCGGGGCGAGCACGCGGGCTTCGTTCTGCAGCCCGTCGCGGGGCCCCACTTCGAGGACTGTTGTATGCAACTTCGCCTCCAGCTTGCGAATTTCGACCCTGATGTGACTATATTGCATGCAATCAGCGTGGAGGAGGGGCGATGGCACGGGCGACCGACACGGCCTACGACGCGGTCCGGCGGATGATCCTCTCCGGCGAGGCGGCCGCCGGCACCAGGCTCGGCGAGGCGGAGCTCGCCGAGACGCTCGGGCTGTCCCGCACGCCCGTCCGGGAGGCGCTGCAGCGGCTCGGCGCGGACGGGCTCGTCGAGGTGCTGCCGCACCGCGGGGCGCGGGTCGTCCAGTGGACGCGGCGGGACCTGGAGGAGATCTTCGAGCTCCGGTCGCTGCTGGAGCCCTACGCGGCGGCGCGCGCGGCCCGGCTGGCGCCCGGCGAGGACGTCCTGGCGGACCTGCTCGGCCGGTGCGACGCGATGGAGGCGGCGGTCGCGGCCGGCGACCTCCCGCGCGTCGCGCGGTTGAACTCGCTGTTCCACGCCGCCGTCATCGACGCCTCCCGCAACCGGCGGCTCCCGGCGATGCTGACGTCGGTCATGCACGCCCCCCTGATCGTCGGGACGTTCCGCCGCTACGACGCCGGCGAGATGGCCCGCAGCATGAACCACCACCGCGAGCTGGTCGCCGCGATGGCCGCCGGCGACCCCGACTGGGCCGAATCGGTGATGCGCGCCCACATCCGCGCCGCCGCGGCCAACCTGACCCACGACGCGAACGAGGCGGAGGAAGAACGATGACAGGTGCGCTGGGAGACCTCCGGGTCGTGGAGATGGGCCAGCTGCTCGCCGGCCCCTTCTGCGGGCAGCTGCTCGGCGACTTCGGCGCCGAGGTCGTCAAGATCGAGCCGCCGGGGGCCGGGGACCCGATGCGCGAGTGGGGCCGGGAGAAGCCGCACGGGATGTCGCTGTGGTGGCCGATCCTCGCCCGCAACAAGAAGTCCGTCACGCTGAACCTGCGCACGCCGGAGGGCCAGTCCCTCGCCCGGAAGATCATCGCGCAGGCCGACGTGCTGGTGGAGAACTTCCGCCCCGGCACCCTGGAGCGCTGGGGGCTCGCGCCCGCAGACCTACAGAGGGAGAACCCGCGGCTGATCATCACCCGGGTCACCGGCTACGGGCAGGACGGCCCGTACGCGCCGCGCGCCGGGTTCGGCTCGATCGGCGAGGCGATGGGCGGCATCCGGTACGTCACCGGCGACCCCGACAAGCCGCCGTCCCGGGCGGGCATCTCGCTGGGCGACGAGCTGGCCGGCACGTTCGCCGCGCTCGGCACCCTCGTCGCCCTGCACGCCCGGCACCGGACGGGCCGCGGCCAGATCGTCGACTCGGCCCTCTACGAGGCGGTGCTCGCGCTGATGGAGTCGCTCGTCCCGGAATGGGAGATCGCGGGCTACCAGCGGGAGCGCACCGGGTCCGTGCTGCCGAACATCGCGCCGTCCAACGTCTACCCCACGCTGGACGGGCCCGTCCTCATCGCCGCGAACCGCGACACGATCTGGCGGCGGCTCGCCGCGCTGATGGGCCGTCCCGAGCTCGCCGACGACGAGCGGTACGCGACGCACGGCGCGCGCGGCACCAACGCCGAGGAGCTGGACGAGCTGATCGGCGCGTGGACGGCGGGCCAGAGCTCCGACGCGCTGCTGGAGCTGCTGCACGAGAACGGCATCCCGGCCGGGCTCACCTACCGCGCCAAGGACATGCTGGCGGACCCGCACTACAAGGCCCGGGAGGCGATCATCCGGATGGCGCACCCGGACTTCGGCGACTTCCCGATGCACAACGTGTTCCCGAAGCTGTCCGACACCCCGGGCGAGGTGCGGACGCTCGGCCCGTCCCTCGGCCAGCACAACGCCGAGGTCTACGGCGAGCTGCTCGGCCTGTCCTCCGGCGAGATCACGTCACTGGAGTCGGCCGGCACCATCTGACCGCCGGGCGCCCCGCCCGCCGCGCGGGCGGGGCACCGGTCGTCAGCAGTACTTCGACGAGCCGCCGCCGCCCCACGAGCAGGAGTCGGCCAGCGCGCCGCTCGGGTACCGGAGGTAGGCGGCGTCACCGGTGTTGTTCCAGATGTACGCCTTCGAGCCCCAGTACCGGTTCGTCGCGGTGTTCGTCCCGCGCCCGGTGTGCACGTAGACCGACTTGTGTCCCTTGAGGGTGAACGAGCCGAACGTGTAGGTGTGGCCGGACTTGTCGCGCAGCGTGACCCCCTTGAGCTGCCGCGCCGTCGTGGTCCGGTTGTAGAGCTGCACCCACTCGGCGTTCAGCGACGCGTTCGACCGCGTGTCCTTGCCGGGCGAGTCGTAGTAGACGCGGTAGATCTGCACCGGACTGGCGGCCTCGGCGGGCGCCGCCGCCAGCAGCCCCGCCGCCACCGCTCCGGCGATGGCCACGGCCCCCGAAACAACAAGCCTCTTCACCCCGAGAACCCCTCTCGTTCACCAGCGAATGCCTATTTGTACCGGCAATCACGGACACATGGTGGCGTGTGGCCATGTGTGGGTCTCATGGCAACCGCAGGGCCCTCTCAGGCGTCCCGGCCACCCCGTGTTCTCCCTGATGAAGCCCGAAGTCGCGGCGGAAGTTCACAGCGTGACCACGATCTTGCCGTGGACGTGGCGCCCGGCCTGGAGCGCCACGGCGTCGCGGATCTTCTCGAGCGGGAAGGTCGCGGCGATCGGCACGGTCATCTCCCCGGCGAGGAGGGCGCCGGTGACGCGGTCCAGGGCGTCCGGGCGCGCGTCGAAGCCGCCGGTCGGGCGCACGCCGCCGGGCGGGTTGGGCCCCGCGGCGATCGTGGAGATCCGCTCGGGCGGGACGCCGAGCGCGAGCGCGGTCTCGGCCGTCTCGGTGCCGAACAGGTCGGTCGCGGCGGTCACGCCGCCGGGGGCCAGCGCCCGTACCCGGTCGGCCAGCCCGTCGCCGTACGCGACGGGCTCGGCGCCCAGTTCCCGCAGGAACCCGAAGGTGCCCTCCGAGGCCGTCCCAATCACGGTGGCGCCGGCGAGCCGCGCGAGCTGGACGGCGAACACGCCCACGCCGCCGGCGGCACCGCCGATCAGGACGGTGTCGCCGGACCGCAGCCCGATCGCCGCCAGCGCCGCGGAGGCGCTCAGCCCGGCCACCGGAAGGGTGCTCGCCACCTCGTCGGTGATGCCGTCCGGCGTGCGGGACAGCATCTCGGGCGTCCTCGCCGGCGCCGTGACCACCAGGAAGTCGGCGGCGGCCCGGCCCACCGTGCCGCCGTGGACGCGGTCGCCGACGGCGAAGCCCGCGGCGCCGTCGCCGACCTCGTCGACGACGCCCGCGAAGTCGGACCCGAAGCCGGACGGCAGGCTGATGCCGAACCGCTCCGCCGCCTCGGGCCGCGCGGCGAGGAGCCAGTCCATCGGGTTCAGCCCGACGGCGGTCACGCGGACGCGGACCTCGCCCGGCCCGGCGTGCGGCTCCGGGACGTCGCGGACCTCCAGTACCTCCGGGCCTCCGAACGTCTCGTAGATGACGGCTCGGCTCATGGCGGACCTCCTGCGGCTGAGTGATGGGACTTGGTCCTATCACCGTACACGAGTGATGGGACCAAGTGCCGTAGACTGCTCCCCATGGCCCGCTGGCAGCCCAACGCGTCGCAGCGCCTCGTCGCCGCCGCCCTCGACCTCTTCGCGGAGCGCGGCTACGAGAACACGACGGTGATCGACATCGCGCAGCGCGCCGGCCTGACGAAGAGCACCTTCTTCCGGCATTTCCCGGACAAGCGGGAAGTCCTCTTCGGCAGGGACACGATGACCGCGCTCCTCGCCGAGGGGATCGCCGCGGCGCCGGCCACCGCCACCCCGCTCGAAGCGGTGGCGAACGCCCTGGACGCGGTCGGCCGCGAAGTCTTCACGCCCGCTCGCCGCGAGTTCACCGCCCGCCGCCGGGCCGTGATCGACACTCACCCGGAGCTGCAGGAACGCGAGGCGCTGAAGGGACTCGCCCTCACCGCCGCGGTGACCGGCGCGCTCCGGCGGCGCGGCGTTCCCGACCTGACCGCGCGCGTGGCCGCGGAACTGGGCGCGCTCGCCATGAAGATCGCTTTTGAGCGCTGGAGCGACACGGCCAACGACGACGACTTCGGCGACCTCGCGCGGCGGACGCTCCGCGATCTCCAGGCGGCCATCGCCTCGTGCTGACGCGCCTCCGGCGGCTCGCGACGCGGTGGACCACCCCGTCCGGGACGGCCGGGGTCAGGCCTCTTCGGGGTCGCGGCCCTGCACCGCGCGGCCGCCGTCCACGGGGACGACGGCGCCGTTGACGAAGCTCGCCTCGTCCGACAGCAGGTACCGGACGGCCGCGGCGACCTCGTCCGGGCGGCCGACGCGCCCGACCGGGTGCAGGGCGCGCATCTCGGCCTCGATCCGCGCGGCGGACGCCGGGTCCTGGCCGGCGAGGAACGCCTCGTAGCGGGCGGTGGTGATCGAGCCCAGCGCGACGACGTTCACGCGGACCCCGCGTGGCCCGTAGTCCACCGCGAGGGCGCGGCTGAAGCCCTCGACGGCCGCCTTCGCCGTCGCGTAGGTGAGCGATCCGCGGACCGGGCGCGCCGCCTGGTGCGACGAGACGTTCACGACCGCGCCGCCCGTGCCCGCGTCCAGGAACCGGCGGATCGCGGTCAGCGACCCCACCACGGCGGGGTCGAAGTTCAGCGCCACCGCGTCGATGACCTCGCGCGCCCCCGGGACGTCCACGGCGGCGTCGCGGAACACGGCGGCGTTGTTGACCCAGCCCTTGAGGGTGCCCGCCGCCTCCGCCGCGTCCGCCGCCTCGGCCGCGACGGACTCGTCCCGCACGTCGCCGACGACCGCCGAGACGCCCGGTCCGGTCGCCCAGTCGACGGCGGACGGGTCCAGCTCGACCACCACGACGTGCCCGCCGTCGGCGATGAGACGTTCGGCGATCGCGCGGCCGATGCCGCGCCCGCCGCCGGTGACGACATACGAGAGCCCCACAAACGGAACGTACCACCGCGTTTGGGGCGGGTCATGGGGGCAGGGGACCAGCCGACGCACGTTCGAGGGGGAACCGATGGCAGACGTCTTCACGGTGCTGGCGAACGACCACGCCGAGGTCAAGCAGATGCTCACCGAGCTGGAGGCCGGCTCGGCCGACGCGTCGGAGGCGTCCGTCCAGGGCGAGGACGGGCGCCGGCGGCGCGCGGCGATGGTGGAGCGGCTCATCATCGAGGAGTCCAAGCACGAGGCCGTCGAGGAGGAGTACTTCTGGCCCGCCGTCCGCGAGCTGGTGGAGGACGGCGACCGGCTCGCCGACCACGCCGTCGAGCAGGAGCAGTCGGCGAAGGAGACGCTCGACGAGCTGATGCGGCTGGAGGCCGGCGACCGGCGGTTCGAGGAGCTGCTCGCCGGCCTCATCACCGACGGGCGCGCGCACATCGCCTACGAGGAGACGACCGTCTGGCCGGCGCTGCGCCGGGTCATCGGCGACGAGCGGGCGGAGCGGCTCGGCGAGCGGCTCGAGCAGGCCAAGAGGCTGGCGCCGACCCGCCCGCACCCGCACACCCCGCCGAAGCCCGGCGTCCTGAAGACCGCCGGCCCGGCCGTCGCGGCCGCCGACCGGCTCCGCGACAAGATCACCGGCCGCGGCCGGACCTGACCGGGGGATCGACCGAGGGAGGAGCGGCCATGGCCGACTCGACGCGGCTGGCGCTGGTCACCGGCGCCTCCAGCGGCATCGGGCGCGCGCTGGCGGACGAGTTCGCCCGGCACGGCTTCCACGTGATCATGGCGGCGGAGAACGCGGAGATCACCGCGGCGGCGGAGGCCGTCGGGAACGCGGTGCCCGTCCGGGTGGACCTGGCACGGCCCCAGGGGGTCGAGGAACTGTACGGGGCGGTGGGGACGCGCCCCCTGGACGCCGTCGCGATCAACGCGGGCGTCGGGGTCGGCGGCGACTTCGCCCGCGACAACGCCCTCGCCGACGAGCTGAACCTCGTCGACCTGAACGTCCGGTCGGCCGTCCACCTGGCGAAACTGGTGCTGGGCGGCATGGTGCGCCGGGGTTCGGGACGGCTGCTGTTCACCTCGTCGATCGCCGCGACGTCCCCAGGCCCGTACCTCGCCACCTACGCGGCGTCCAAGGCGTTCCTGTACTCCTTCGCCGAGGCGCTGCGCCACGAGCTGCAGGGCACCGGCGTCACCGTGACCGCGCTGCTGCCGGGCCCGACCCGCACGAACTTCTTCGAGCGCGCCGGGGTGCTCGACACCAGGCTCGGCAAGTCCGGCAAGGACGACCCGGCGGACGTGGCGCGGCAGGCCTACGAGGCGCTCATGGCGGGCAAGGACCACGTCGTCACCGGGTCCGCGCGCAACAAGGTGCAGACGACGGCGTCCCGGGCGATGCCCGAGCCGGTCAAGGCGAAGATGCACGCGCTGATGTCCAAGCCCGGCACCTAGCCCGGGGGCCTGCGGGCCAGGTCACATACCTGCCCCGTGATCGGGCACGACGTCTCATCATGATCCAGGCGCGGGCCCCACGGGTGTGGGGACGGGCGGTCGACGCCCTCACACGGCGGCTCGGCGGCCCCCGCCAGGCCCGCGTCGTACTGCTGCTCGCCTGCGTCCTCGCCCTCAACACCGCCGACTCCGGCGTCATCGGCGCGATCGTCGAGCAGCTGCGCGCCTCCCTGCACATCGACAACACGCAGGTCGGCGTGCTGACCGCCGCGCCGGCCCTGGTCGGCGCCGTCGCCACCGTCCCGGTCGGCATGCTCACCGACCGCGTCCCGCGCGTGCCGCTGCTCGCCGGCAGCATCCTGCTGTGGAGCGCCGCGATGGTCGTCGGCGGCCTCGCCACGTCCTACGACTGGCTGCTGACGTCCCGGGTCGCGCTCGGCGCCGTCACCGCGACCGCCGGGCCCACCGTCGCGTCCCTGACCGGCGACCTGTTCCCGCACCGGGAGCGGGCCGGCATCTACGGGCGGATCCTCGCCGGCGAGCTGATCGGCGCCGGGTTCGGCCTGGTCGTCGGCGGGAACGTCGCCGCCGCGCTGAGCTGGCGCGCGTCGTTCTGGTTCGTCGCCGTCCTCGGCGTCGCGCTCGC
>NZ_JBEYYT010000111.1:0-25356 GCF_040645715.1 Spirillospora sp. NPDC046719
GCACGCGGAGCGAGTGCAGCGAGCGCAGCGGGCCCGCCCGTGGCGCGGGCTGGGGTCCGGTCTTCCGGAAGGGGCGCGACCGGCTCCTCAGCGGGGAGATCGGCGCGCGTTTTGTGATGAAACTTCGGTAGTCTCGGTGGTGTGGCGCTGCCCCGCACCTACGAGAGCCAGAACTGCTCGATCGCCCGCGCGCTGGAGGTCGTCGGCGACCGCTGGACGCTGTTGGTGATCCGCAGCGCGTTCGAGGGCGTCCGCCGCTTCGACGACTTCCAGGACGCGCTCGGCGTGGCCCGCAACGTCCTCACCGACCGGCTGACCCGGCTGTGCGACGAGGGGATCATGCGCCGCGTCCCGTACCAGGAGCGGCCCGAGCGCCACGAGTACCGGCTCACCCGCAAGGGCGTCGAACTGTGGCCGGCGATGATGACCCTGCTGATGTGGGGCGACCGCCACTACGCCCCCGACGGGCCCCCGGTGATCGTCGGGCACCGCGGCTGCGACGGCACCCTCACCGCCCGCTTCACCTGCGACTCCTGCGGCGCCGCCTTGGGCCCCGGGGACGTCGACCCGCGGCCCGGCCCCGGCGCCTAGCGGATCCCGACGAAGAATCGGCCGGCCGTTCATCGGAATGTGGGTTGCTTGACGAAACCCGCTGCGCTCCAATGGGTTTCATGAAGCAACCCATTGGGCGCACCGCCGCGCCCGCGCTGGAGGACGTGCGGATCCGGCCGTACGGGGTCACCGACCACGACCGGCTCGTCCGGATGTCCGACCGGCTCTCCGGCAGCAGCCTCTACACGCGGTTCTTCTCCGGCACGCCGCGCATCCCGGACTACTACGTCGCCGCCATGGACCGCCTCGACCACTGGGACCGCGACGCCCTGGTGGCACTGGCCGGCGGGGAGATGGTGGGGATCGCGGAGTACGTCCGGGACGCACGGGAGCCGTTCCGGGCGGAGATCGCGGTGCTGGTCGCCGATCCGTGGCAGCGCCGCGGCCTCGGCAGCCGCCTCATCGGCTACCTGACGCACCTCGCCGCGCGGCGCGGCATCACCGAGTTCGGCGCCGACGTCATCCTCACCAACCGGGACGCCCTGCTGTTCATCCGGCACGGGTGGCCCGCCGCCCGCTCGCGCACGGAAGAGGGCGCCGCCCGGTTCCGCCTGCCCCTCCGCTCGTGATCCCCGGCGTCCGGGACGGTCACGACCGGTGCAGACTGCCGTCGATCAACTGGCCGTCGGCCCCCAGCGCCCGGTAGCGCAGCATGTCCGACTGGAGGACGAAGAGCCCGTCACCGCTGACGCAGGCACCGCTCTTCACCTCGATATGGACCTTGATGGACATCGCCTGCGGTTCGGTGAGCGTCACGTCCGACCGGCACCCGGCGATCGGGATCTGGAACGACCCGATGTACCCGCCGGTCGCCCCCTGCTGGACGTAGAGGACCACGTCGACGGTGGCGCCGCCGCCCACCGCGGTCCCCTGCCATGATCCGAGGAACGCCGACGGGACGTCCTTCGCCGCACCGTCCGGCCCGCTCGGCGGCGTCGCCCCCGCGACCTGCTGCCCTCCGGCGGGCACGGTCGGCGACGGCGTGGGCTGCGGCGGCCGCAGCAGCCCGAACCCGCCCGTCACCACGGCGCCGCACACGGCGGCGATGACGGCCCCCGTCGCGGTGACGATCGCCGCGATGATCGTTGGTGATCGGTTACCTGGGTCGTGTGTGTTCATCGCACCAGCCGCTCGACGTCGACTCCGGTCCGCACACACCCTCACCCGTTCATCCGCCGCCCGGCCGTGCGCGTTACGCACCGGACCGGTCGCCGGCCGTGGGGATGGACCGCTCGCGCGCCGAAGGGGACGCCGCCCGGCTCCGCCTCCCCTTGCCCCCGTCCGTGGCCGCAGCGCGGCTCTGAGAGCCGGACGGGGCACGTCAGGACTCGTCGCCCCCGGCCAGGATGCGACGGCGTTCGGGGGCGTTCCATATGAACAACTGTGTCTGTATGATCGGGACGCCTCCCGCCGCCGTCCGAGGGGAACGAGGCAGTCCCATGCCCAGCATGATCACTCGACGAGGCCGCACGGCGGGCGGCGCGCTCGCCGGAACCGTCGCCGCGCTGGCCCTGGCCGCGGCGCCGGCGCACGCCGACGACGCGACCCCGTACGCGCTGCCGCCGCTGGTCGCGGCGGGCGCCGCGCACGACCAGGACCTCGCCGCAGAGGTGGCCTACTGGACGACCGACCGGATCGCGCGCGTCGGCTTCAACGACGACTCCGGCGACGAGAACGGGCAGGGCGCCGACGCGTACGCGCCGGCCGGCGGCTGGGACGCCCTCAGCGCCCCCTGGAGTTCCGGAGGGCTGATCTCCCGGACCGCCGGCAAGCTGCTCGTGCACTTCCACAACACGGGCAACGCCTCCGACACGCTGAGCACCTCGTGCTCCGCCAACGTGGTCACCAGCGCCAACCAGAGCGTCATCACCGCCGCCGGCCACTGCTTCCGCGTCGACTCCAACGTCGGCCTGACCGGGACGTACGAGGCCGACAACGCGGTCTTCATCCCCGGCTTCAACGGCGCATCCCTGGCGCGCTACGTCCCCGGCAGCACGCCGGGGACCGCGGCGCCCGGCCCGGCCGTCGCCCCCTACGGGGTGTGGGGCGTGACCCGGGCATGGGTCACCTACGACTGGCACGTGCACTCCAACTGGACGCTGGGCAGCGACGTCGGCATGGCCGTGGTCGCCAAGCCCGGCGAGTCCCGGCCGATCGGCCAGGTGGTCGGCGCGCAGAACATCGCGTTCGGCGTCAGCGGCAACCCCAAGGAGCTGTACCAGTTCGGCTACCCGACCGATAACGTCCGCAACTGGTACTGGGGCAAGAACAACGACGGCACCAACGCGAGCTACGGCGTGCCCGCGTCCCAGCGGCGGGGCTATGACGGGCGCACCATGATGTACGCCCACAGCAGCACCACGATCGACGACGCGCAGCTCGGGAACATGGGCCACGACATGGCCTCGGCCATGTCGCCCGGCTCCAGCGGCGGCCCGTGGCTCACCGGCTTCGACCCCGCCACCGGCACCGGCACCCAGATCGGCGTCACCTCGCGGTTCACCAACCCCACCGGCGACGCCCCCTGGTACCCGTGGGCCGCGCCCTCGTGGCAGGTCGGCCCCTGGTCGGCCGGGCAGGGATTCGGCGTGCAGAGCAAGGCCGTCTACGACCTCGCACAGGCGGCGACCCCGTAACGGGGAGTTCGATAATGGGGAAATGGCCAACCTGTCCGTCCGAGGGATCCTGCGCAGCCGGGTCGGCGCCGTCGTCGTGCTGCTGAGCGGAACGGCGCTGGTCCTGGTCGGTGTCCTGATGAGCGTGCGGTTCGCGCCCGACGGCGTGCGCGACCTGCATGCCTACGAGGCGGCGCCGCGGTGCGCGTCCGCCCCGTCCGGGGCCGCCGACTGCCGGTGGACACAGCCGTTCACCGTCACCGGCGTCCACCTGAACGGCGGGAAGCGGGACGTCGACCGCGCGGTCCTCACAAGCGCGGACGGGACCCGGTGGGAGACCGCGTACACCGACCGGAAACCCCTGCTCAGCGAGCTGAAGAAGGGCGACCGGGTCACCGGCACCGTGTGGCGCGGGCTACTGACGGAGATCGCGGCGAAAGGCGCCGCGCAGCGCACCCAGGACGCGCCTGTCGACATGCGCACGCGCGTCCTCATCCTGGCGCTCATCGTCGTTCCCAGCGGGCTGGTCATCGCCACCGCCGGCGCCTGGCGGCTCGTGCGGCGCGGCGGCCCCACGACCGGCATGGTCTCCACGCTCGGGCTGGGCATCGGCCTCTTCTTCGCCGCGCTCTTCTCCCCGATGATCGGCGGAGAGGACCTCATGGGGGTCGCGGCCGTGTGGCTCCCCGTCGCCGCCGTCATGACCGGCGTCGCGATCTACCACACCGTCCAGAAGCGCGAACCCGCCGCCGCCTAGCCCGCACCCGCGCCGGAACACGGCCGTGACCCGGGTTGATGCGGACCGGGCGCGTCGACTTACGATGACCCGCATGACCCAGAACCTGCTCGGCGGCCCGCCACCAACGGAACTGCCGGACAACACCGAGGCCCGTGAGGCGCTGGACAACGGCGTCGACCCGTTCGAGGTCGCCGCGCGCCACCCCGACTACCCGGGCGCCTGGGCCGAACTGGCCGACCGCGCCTTCGCCAAGGGCAGCGTGATCGACTCCTACGCGTTCGCCCGCACCGGCTACCACCGCGGGCTGGACCAGCTGCGCCGGGCCGGGTGGAAGGGCCACGGCCCGATCCCCTGGGAGCACGAGGCCAACCGCGGCTTCCTGCGCGCCCTGCACGCGCTGTCCCGCGCGGCCGCCGCCATCGGCGAGGAGGACGAGGCCGAACGCTGCCGCGCGTTCCTGCGCGACAGCAGCGCCACCGCCGCCGACGCCCTCGCCGGCTGACCGCTTTCCGGACGCGCCACCGGGGGTCCGTCCCCCGTACGGTGCACCGACCCACGCGTCGCACGCGTACCCGGCCGATGAGGTGCGGTTTCTTTAACGGCCGGGTACGGGTACGCTTTGATCGCAAGAGGCCCCTTCGCGCTTGCGGCGACCGGGGCCTTCGTCGTGGGAAGGAAAAGTGGCATGCCTGCCATCGTTCTTGTCGGTGCCCAGTGGGGAGATGAGGGCAAGGGCAAGGCAACAGACCTGCTCGGGGGCGACGTCGACTACGTCGTCCGCTACCAGGGCGGCAACAACGCCGGCCACACGGTCGTCATCGGGGACAAGAGCTACGCGCTGCACCTGCTGCCGTCCGGGGTCCTGTCGCCGGACGTCGTCCCGGTCATCGGCAACGGCGTGGTGATCGACCCGGCCGTCCTGCTGCAGGAGATCGACGGGCTGCGGGAGCGCGGGATCGGCTGCGAACGGCTGCTGATCTCCGCGGACGCGCACCTGATCATGCCGCACCACCGGGCCCTCGACAAGGTCACCGAGCGGTACCTCGGCAAGGCGCGGATCGGCACCACCGGCCGCGGCATCGGCCCGGCCTACGCCGACAAGATCAACCGGATGGGCATCCGGGTGCAGGACCTGTTCGACCCGAACATCCTCACCCAGAAGCTCGACCTGTCGCTGCGCGAGAAGAACCAGGTCCTCACCAAGGTCTACAACCGGCGCCGGATCGAGACCGGCCCGATCGTCCAGGAGTACCTGGCCTACGGCGAGCGCATCAGGCCGTTCGTCGCCGACACCACCCTCGTGCTGAACAAGGCCCTCGACGACGGCAAGGTCGTGCTGCTGGAGGGCGCGCAGGGCACGCTGCTGGACATCGACCACGGCACCTACCCGTTCGTGACGTCGTCCAGCCCCACGGCGGGCGGCGCGTGCGCCGGCTCCGGCGTCGGCCCCACGAAGATCACCCGCGTGATCGGCATCCTCAAGGCCTACACCACCCGCGTCGGCTCCGGACCGTTCCCCACCGAGCTGCTGGACGAGTGGGGCGAGTTCCTCCGCAAGACCGGCGGCGAGTACGGCGTCACCACCGGACGCGACCGGCGCTGCGGCTGGTTCGACGCGGTGATCGCCCGCTATGCGTCCCGGGTGAACGGCATCACCGACTTCTTCCTCACCAAGCTGGACGTCCTGTCCGGGCTGGAGCGCGTCCCGGTGTGCGTCGCCTACGACGTGGACGGCGAGCGCGTCGACGAGCTGCCCGCCACCCAGACCGACTTCCACCACGCCAAGCCGATCCTGGAGTACCTGGACGGCTGGCAGGAGGACATCACCGGCGCGAAGTCCTTCGACGACCTGCCGAAGAACGCGCAGGCGTACGTCCGGGCGCTGGAGGAGATGTCGGGCGCGCAGATCTCCGCGATCGGCGTCGGCCCCGGCCGCGACCAGACGCTCTCCCTCCGCCCCCTGGTGTAACAGCTGACGCGCCGTTCCCCCCGTTCTCACCGGACCTCCACCTGGGGTTCGGTGACGGCCGGTACCGTTCCCCCGGTGGTCGGGATCGGGGAGACCGTCGAACTGCACGGTCATCGGGGCGCGCGCGGGCTGCGCCCGGAGAACACGCTGCCGGGCTTCGCGCACGCCGCCGAGCTGGGCGTGGACGTCATCGAGCTGGACGTCGGCCTGTCCGCGGACGGCGTCGTCGTCCTCGGCCACGACCAGGTGTTGTCCCCGGCGAACCTCGCCGACACGGCGCCCGCCCAGCCGGACGACCCCGCGTTCCCCTACGTCGGCAAGCCGGTCAGGGAGCTGACGCTCGCGCAGCTCAAGACGGTGGACGCGGGCGTCCGGCAGCGCGACGACGCGTTCGCGCGGACCCAGCGCCCGCTGCCCGGCACCCCGATCCCCACGCTGGCGGAGGCGTGCGCGCTCCTCGCGCCCACGCACGTCGGCCTCGCCGTCGAGCTGAAGACCGACCCCGGCTGGACGGACGAGGAGATCGGGCTCTTCACCGCCGCCGTCGCCGGTGTCCTCGCCGCCGCCGGGATGACGGACCGCAGCCGGCTCCTCGCCTTCGACTGGCGCGTCCTGGTGGAGGCCCACCGCAACCACCCGGGGCTCCGCCGCACCGCGCTGGTCGAACGCAAGACGCTCGTGCCGGGCACCCGCTGGCTCGCCGGCCTGCCGCCGGACGACCCGGTCGCGGCCGCCGCCGCGATCGGCGCGACCGCCCTGTCCCCCGAGCACGCCATCACCACGCCCGGCCTGGTCGAGGACGCCCACGCCCTCGCCCTCCCCGTCGCCGTCTGGACGGTCAACGCCCCCGCGGACATGACCCGCTTCATCACGTACGGCGCCGACGCGATCGTCACCGACTACCCCGACCGCTTCGTCCGTTCCCGCCTCTCCGCGGCCGCGCACGCTGACAGATTCGACGGATAATTCGTCACTCCACGCAATCAGGCGGTAACTTTACGCCTATGCCGTGGAAGTCCAGCAGGAGCCCAGCGAGGCCAAACGCAAACAGCTCCCGAGATACGCGGCATCACTGTGGCTGATGCTGGACTGTGCGGTGACGTTGCTCTGCATCTGCCCAGACGCCGCGACGGCGAAGTTCTTCGCCAAGCCGATTCCCACCGACCTGCCGGGCTACGCGCTCCAGGTGGTGGTGCTGGGCCCTGACGACGTTCCCGCGATCAGCGATGCCACCGAGGCAGCAGCCCATCCCGAGGTGGCCGTGCTGTCGGTGCTGGTGCACCGGGAGCGGAAGGTGGCCGAAGCGTTCGTCGACGGCCTGCATCTCATGCCGGGTGATCACGCACCGCAGTACTATGAACACGCATACAGCATGGCCCCGCCACCAGTACGTCGCACCCTGGAGGAACTCATGGCCTCGACCGCGTGGCCGGTCCACAGCCCCTTCGCCCGCGAACACTTCGGCCGCGGGAAGAACGAAGGGCTCGCCGAGGGACTCTCGAAAGGCAAGGCTGAGGGCCGGGCTGAGGGCGAGGCCGAGGCCCTGCTGCTCATGCTGGACGCACGTGGCATGCACGCTCCCGATTCCGTCCGCGAGCGCATCATCCGCTGCGCCGACACCCACGTGCTCGAGAAGTGGATCCGGCGGGCCGCAGTGATCGAGAAGGTCGAGGACCTGTTCGATTGACGCCCTGCCCGACGGTGGTTCCCGGGGGTCGCCCCCTGGGAATCACAGCCAGCCGTTGCGGCGGAAGCCTCGGTAGAGGGTGAGGCAGATGAAGGCGATGACGCCGACGATCATCGGGTAGCCGTAGTGCCACTTCGTCTCGGGCATGAAGTCGAAGTTCATCCCGTAGACGCCGGTGATCGCGGTGGGCACCATGAAGATCGCGCCCCATGCCGAGATCTTGCGCATGTCCTTGTTGTCGGTGACCGTGACCTGGGTCATGTGCGCCTGGAGGATCGGGTTCAGCAGCTCGTCGTAGGCCTCGACCTGCTCGCGGACGCGGGTGAGGTGGTCCTCGACGTCGCGGAGGTACTCCTTGATCTCGGCGGGCACGAAGCGCCGGCCGGACAGGTTGCGCAGCGGGCCGGCGAGCGGGCCGACGGCGCGCTTGAGCTGGATGACCTCGCGCTTGAGGCGATAGATGCGGCGGGCCTCGTCGGTGCGCTCCGGCGAGAACACGGCCTCCTCGACCTCGTCGATGTCCTCCTGGACGGCGTCGGCGACGCAGACGTAACCGTCCACGACGCGGTCGGCGACGGCGTGCAGGACGGCGGCGGGCCCCATGGCGAGGCGGGCCGGGTCCTTCTCGAGCAGGCGGCGGACGGGGCCGAGCTCGCCGTGGGTGCCGTGCCGGACCGTCACCACGAAGTCCGGGCCGCAGAAGATCATGATCTCGCCGGTCTCGACGACCTCGGCCTCGTCCGGGCCGCTGGAGACGTAGCCGACCGTCTTCATCACCACGAAGTGGACGTCGTCGTAGCGCTCCAGCTTGGGCCGCTGGTGGGCGTGGATGGCGTCCTCGACGGCGAGCGGGTGCAGGCCGAAGACCTCGGCGAGCTCCGTCAGCTCCGTGGCCGACGGCTCGTGCAGCCCGACCCAGACGAAGCCGGCGCTGTCGCCGTCGGGGGTGAGGCGGCCGTCGCGGATCAGGCGGACGGCGTCCTCGACGGTGGCGGTGGACGCGCGGTGGCCGTCGATGTAGGCGGCCCAGTCGATGACGGCGGAATCGCGGGCACGTCCCTGTACCCGTGCACCGTGCGCGCGCCCGCGGGCCTTGAACAGCGACTTGGTGGCGCGCGCAGGACGGACTCGTGTCATGGCCATGAGGTGCTCCTAACCCGCCGGCCACGCACGCAGGGGCGCGCTCTACCCGTTCCGCATCGGCGGGGCCCGCTCAGGCGGGACCGCGTCAGCGAGGGGAGCGCGCGAGGGCGATGGCCGGACGCCAGATGGAGGCGGACGGATGGACAGTCCAGTCCGGACTGTGAGGGTTCTCTGGCGAACTGCAAGTATCACCAGGACTCATCCCGACCACCTCCTTTCACCCACCTCGACCACGGGGCGTCAAGCCCGTCGCAGCTTACCAGCCGATATTTATGACGCCGGGCGGTTCGGTGAGGTTCACAAGGGGCGCGTGTGACGGCCGCCTCATCCGGGCCCGGCGGCGTCGGGGACGCCTGCCGCCACTGTCCCTAACGCCTTGCCGCTCGGGCCTTATGCCCGCCTTCCCGCCGACCACACCGAACCGCCCGGACCAGTAAGCTCGCGTGACGTGCGAGTACTCGTCCTTGGATCGGGTGGCCGCGAGCATGCGCTCGCCCGCGCCCTGCACCGCGACCCTGCCGTGACCGCCCTCCACTGCGCCCCGGGCAACCCGGGCACGGCCGAGATCGCGGACAACCACCAGCTCGACCCCTGCGACCCGACGGCGGTGGTGGAGCTGGCCGGGCGGCTCGGCATCGAGCTGGTCGTCGTCGGCCCCGAGGCGGTGCTGGTGGCGGGCGTCGGCGACGCGGTGCGCCGGGCCGGCATCCCGTGCTTCGGCCCCGACAAGGAGGCCGCGCGGATCGAGGGGTCCAAGGCGTTCGCCAAGGAGATCATGGCGGCGGCCGGGGTGCCGACCGCCGACTCCCGCGTCTGCGAGACCACCGTGCAGGTCGAGGAGGCGCTCGACGCGTTCGGGCCGCCGTACGTGGTGAAGGACGACGGGCTCGCCGCCGGCAAGGGCGTCGTCGTCACCGTCGACCGGGACGTCGCCGCCGCGCACGCCGCCGCGTGCGGCCGCGTGGTGATCGAGGAGTACCTCGACGGCCCCGAGGTGTCGCTGTTCGCGCTGTGCGACGGCCAGCACGCCGTCCCGCTGCTGCCCGCCCAGGACTTCAAGCGCGCCCACGACGGCGACGAGGGCCCCAACACCGGCGGGATGGGCGCCTACACGCCGCTGCCGTGGGCTCCGGACGACCTGGTGGACGAGGTCATGTACCGGGTCGTCCAGCCCGTCGTGGACGAGCTGAGGCGCCGCGAGACGCCGTACGTGGGGGTGCTGTACGCGGGCCTCGCGATCACGTCACAGGGCGTCCGGGTGATCGAGTTCAACGCGCGGTTCGGCGACCCGGAGACCCAGGTCGTGCTGGACCGGCTGGCGACGCCGCTCGGGGTGCTGCTCCAGTCCTGCGCGATCGGCGGCCTCGACCCGCGGGCGGAGCTGGAGTGGCGTCCGGGGTCGGCCGTCACGGTCGTCGTGGCGGCGGAGGGGTACCCGGCGGCGCCGGTGAAGGGCGGGGAGATCACCGGGCTGGACGAGGCCGCGGCGGTCGACGGCGCGTACGTGCTGCACGCCGGGACGAAGTACGGCGCGGACCGGCGGCTCGTCGCGGGCGGCGGGCGCGTCCTGAACGTCGTCGGCACCGGCCCTGACCTCGCCGCGGCCCGCGCCGCCGCCTACGAGGCCGTCGCCCGGATCGGCCTGCCCGGCTCCCACCACCGCACCGACATCGCCCTCAAGGCCGCCCAAGGCTGACCCGCCCGGCCACCGCACCTACACGACCTGGGAGAATTCGAGCGTGATCGAGCGGTACACCCTTCCGGAGATGGGGCGCGTCTGGAGCGACGCGCACAAATACGAGCTGTGGTGCCAGGTCGAGACCCTGGTGGTCGAGGCCCACGCCGAGGCCGGCACGATCCCGCCGGAGGTGGTGGAGCCGGTGCGCAAGGCGCCGCCGCCGACGCCGGAGGCGGTGCACGAGATCGAGGCGGTCACCCAGCACGACGTGATCGCCTTCCTGTCGGCGTGGGCGGACAACACCGAGCCCCGCGAGGCGGCCCGGTACGTCCACTTCGGCATGACGTCGTCCGACCTGCTGGACACGGCGCTGGCGCTGCAGCTCGTCGAGGCGACGGACATCCTGCTGGCGAAGGCGGACGCGCTGGTCGCGACGCTGCGGGACCACGCGCTCGCGCACCGGGCGACGCTGCGGGTCGGCCGGACGCACGGCATCCACGGCGAGCCGGACGTGTGGGGGCACCGCGTCGCCGACTTCGCGTTCGCGATGGCCCGGTCCCGGGACCGGCTGCGCCGCGCCCGCGAGGCCGTCGGCGTGATGGCGATCTCCGGCGCGGTCGGGACGTACTCCAACATCGACCCGGCCGTCGAGCTGCACGTGGCGCGCAAGCTCGGGCTGAAGAGCGCGGACGTGTCGACGCAGGTCGTGATGCGCGACGGCATCTCCGAGTGGACGTCCACGCTGGCGATCATGGCGACGGTGTGCGAGGCGATCGCGCTGGAGGTCCGGCACGGGCAGCGCACCGAGGTCCGCGAGCTGTGGGAGCCGTTCGGCAAGGGCCAGAAGGGCTCGTCGGCGATGCCGCACAAGAAGAACCCGATCATCTCCGAGCGGCTCGCCGGGATGGCGCGGATCGTGCGGGCGCAGGTCGTCCCGGTGCTGGAGGGCATCCCGCTCTGGCACGAGCGCGACATCTCGCACTCCTCGACGGAGCGGATCGCGCTGCCGGACGCGTCGATCGCGCTCGACTACATGCTGAACCTGACGAACCGGCTGATGTCCGGGCTCGTCGTGGACGAGGCGCGGATGACGGAGAACCTGGAGTCGACGGGCGGCCTGATCTACACCTCGACGGTGCTGCTTGAGCTGGTCGAGGCCGGGATGTCGCGCGACGATGAGGCGTACCCGCTGGTCCAGAAGGCCGCGATGGAGACGTGGGAGACGGGCGTCCCGTTCCGCGAGACGCTCCGCAAGCACGCCGCCGAGGCGGGCCTCGCGCTGGACGAGGCGCGGCTGGACGAGGTGTGCCGGCCCGAGCGGTTCGTGCAGCGCCTCGGCCCCGTCTTCGACCGCCTGGCCGCGCTGGCCTGACCCGATCCCTCGGAGCGACCGTGACGGCGATCCTGACCGAGCTGAACGCCTACCCGCTCAAGAGCGGCGGCGGCACCGCGCTGCGCACCGCCGAGCTGACCGCGCGGGGCCTCCCGTACGACCGGGAGTTCATGCTGGTCGCGCCGTCGGGCCGGTTCCTGTCGCAGCGGGACCTCGCCGGGATGGCGCTGCTGCGCCCGTCCTACGACGGCGAGGTCCTCACGGTCGAGGCGCCCGGCGGCGCCCGGTTCGTCCACAAGGCGGTGGACGAGGGCGAGGTGCGGGACGTGACCGTCCACCGGCACGAGGCCAGGGGCGTCGACCAGGGCGACGAGGCCGCCGCCTGGTTCTCGGCGCTGCTGGACGCCGACTGCCGGCTGGTGCGCTTCACCGGGCACCGGGCGACGTCGCGGGGCGGCGGCGAGGTGATGTTCGCCGACGGCTACCCGCTGCTGGTCATCTCCGCCGAGTCCCTCGCCGACCTGAACGCGCGGCTGGACGAGCCGCTGCCGATGAACCGGTTCCGTCCGAGCCTGGTCGTCGAGGGGCTCGGCGCGTACGCGGAGGACACCGTGCGGCTGCTGCGCGTCGGCGGGACCGTCATCGAGATGGTCAAGGCGTGCGCGCGGTGCGTCATCACCACCACCGACCAGGAGACCGGCGAGCGGGGGCGCGAGCCGCTGCGGACGCTGGCGTCCTACCGGACCATCGACCGCGGCATCCGGTTCGGCCAGAACGCCGTCCCCCGCGAGCTGGGCACCCTGACGGTCGGCGACGAGGTGGAGGTCCTCGAAGCCGCCCGCTGAGGGCCGGCCGGCAGGGAGCGGCCGGCGAGGGCCGACCGGCGCGTGGTCGGCCGGCGAGGGTCAGCCGACGACTTCGCCGGTCTCGTTGCCGAAGCGGTCGCGCATGCGGGTCGGGACGATCTCGACCGTCAGCCCCGGCAGCGACGCGATCGGGGTGGTGCCGGCGACCGGGCGGAGCGCGGCGACGACCTCGTCCAGGCCCTCGGGCGGGATGCTCACGTCGAGGCGCCCGTCCTCGGGTTCCACGACCGCGTACGCGCCGGCGGGCTGGAACACCATCCGGGTGTCCTCGGTCTGCAGGAGCAGCGTGCGGCCGAAGGGGAGCCGCCCTTGGAGCGACTGCGCGATCGCCTCCGCCTGCAGCGCGCCGATCCGAAGGGTCGCGGACGCGCCGTCGAGGTCCCAGTGCGCCGTGGTCACGTACAGGGCGCCGCTGCTCGACCCGTCGCGCGCGATGCCCTCGCGGACGGCGCGGGCCAGTTCCGGGACGGCGAGGAGCGAGCGCCGGTCGATGTCGGTGACGAACAGCGGCAGGTGCGGCTCGACCGCCCGCAGGAACGACGTGGCGTCCCACTGCCGGACGGCCTCGTACTCCTCCGACGCGAGCCCGACCACCTGGAGGAACCGCACCCGGCCGTGCGGCGTGCCGATCTCGCCCAGCTCCGGGTCGGTGACGAACGCGACGGCGCGGATCTCCGAGTCCTCGCGGTCGGCGGCGATCGGCCCGTTGACGTTCATGTGGTGCCCGGGCTCGAACCAGTTGCCCGAGCTGAACACGTACCGGCCGAGGTTCTGCAGCAGGTTGGCCGCCCAGACCGGCGGCTCGGCCTCCGCCGGGTCGCGGGCGAGCCGGAACGTGAACTCGAATCCCCAGCCGGACTCGTCCGGGTCGGCGGACTCCTTGCTGTACAACTCGGACATTCCGTACGAAATGAAATGCCAGTGCGGGACGGGCTCCGTCCGGGCGTAGACGCTGATCCCGTCGAGCGGATCCGGGCCGCCCAGCGCCCACTTGACCAGGGTGCCCAAGTGGTACGGCTCGGCGTCCCCGTAGAGGGGGCGCAGCGCGGCGTCGATGGCGTCCCAGCCCGGCGACTCGTCCATGGATGATCACCCTAGACCCGCCGGCCCGCACCCGTCCGCCGGACGCCTCAGCTCGGATTTTCCTCGGGAATGCGAACCTTTGGGCCGCTCTGGGGGTCTCACCAAGCAGACTGGCGCAAGGGTGGCGCATGCGGACACCCCACCCCCGGGCCGGTGGTTTACTGGGGGCGCGTTGGCGCAGCGGGACCGATCGGCGCGCCCGGCCCCCGTGGTCCCCACCTTCATCGGGCAGGCACCTTAACCGCGTTTCAAAGGAGATATGGCGGAATGAGCATGGGCCACGAGGTTCGGTATCGCGTGCGCGGCGGCCGGCAGCTGCACGGCACCGTCTTCGTCCAGGGCGCCAAGAACGCCGTCCTGCCGATGATCGGTGCTTCGCTGATGGCCTCCCGCGGACGCACGGTGCTGCGGAACGTTCCGATCATCGAGGACGTACGGCGGGCGGTGGAGCTCGCCCGGGCGGTCGGCGCCAAGGCCGAGCTGCACGAGACCGAACGCACCCTCGTGATCGACGCCTCCTCGCTCACCAGTCCGGTGCTGCCCGCCGAGATCGCCTCCCGCTTCCGCGGCTCGTTCCTGTTCGTGCCGGCGCTGCTGCACCGGCTCGGCGAGGCGGTCATCGAGGGCGTCGGCGGCTGCAATCTCGGCAGCCGCAACCTGGACTTCCACTACAACGGCTTCAAGCGGATGGGCGCCACGGTCACCGAGCACGTGGCCGACAACGGCGACGGCATCATCCACATCAAGGCCGGCGACCTGCGCGGCGGCACGCTGTACTGCGACACCCCGTCGCACACCGGCACCGAGAACCTGATCATGGCGGCCGCGCTGGCGCACGGCACCACGCTGATCAAGAACGCGGCGCTGGAGCCCGAGGTCCTCGACAACATCGCGATCCTGCAGGCGATGGGCGCGAAGATCAGCGGCGGCGGCACCGGCTTCATCACCGTCGAGGGCGTCGACGAGCTGACCGCCGTCGAGCACACCGTCATGCCGGACCGGATCGACGCCGGCGTCTTCGTGATGGCCGCCGCGATCACCGGCGGCGACCTGAACCTCGTCGGCGCCACGCTGGAGCACCTCGGCGTCGCCGCCGACAAGCTCGAGCAGATGGGCGTGGAGTTCCACCAGCAGGGCGCGGTGCTCCAGGTCCGCCGCCAGCGCACGCTCCGCCCGATCAACGTGATCACCGACGAGTACCCGGGCTTCGCCACCGACCTGCAGTCGCCGATCATGGCGCTGTCCTGCCTGGCCGAGGGCCCGTCCTACATCTACGAGCGGATCTTCGACGGCCGGTTCAAGCTGGCCGACGAGCTGCGCAAGATGGGCGCCGACATCGAGGTGGACGGCAACCGCGCCAAGGTCAACGGACCGCGCGGGCTGCGCGGCGCCGAGGTGGAGGCGCACGACCTGCGCTGCGGCAGCGCGCTGGTGCTCGCGGGCCTGGCCGCCGAGGGCGAGACGACGATCACCTCCGCCTACTACCTGGACCGCGGTCACGCGCACACCGCCGAGCGCCTCTCGCAGCTCGGCGCCGACATCGTCCGCGAAGCGGACTGACCGGACCCCTTAACGACCCCAGAACCGGCCCGGCGGGATGATCCCGCCGGGCCGGTCTGCTGCTGACTGACTGGTCATTTTCGCCCGGTCCAATCGGCCGCATGTGGCCTCCGCTCTGACCCAATCGCGAGTGGTTCCTTACCGGCCTTGTCACAGCGCGCCGGGAAACGAGAGGGACCAGTCGTCACCGGATGGTCACGCAAAGTCGGCGCACCGCGCCGCACCAGCGCGGACGGACGGGTTCCTGACCAGCGGGAAAATCTGTATGGAACGATCCAAAAGGACCCCTTCCGAGGACGGTGAAAAATCACCGGGACGGCCCCTCCGGGCCGCCTGGACGGATCACTCGTCTTTCCCGGGCCGCCGGCAACGGGTTGATCGGGTTTCGGCCCGCGCGTAAACCAAACGGCCACCGCAGGGGTCTTCTCAGTGCGCGTCAGCGCCAGGAGGTGGGCCTCCTGGCGTTTTCGGGTCTTGTTTTTCAACTTCGGACGTCCGAAGATGCAGGATCAAGACTGACCGATTGGTGACAAATTACTGACCAGGGGGTCGCGTAGGTTACTTTTTCGCCGCACTCTTGATTCGATTTCGCGTCTGGGCGTCACACATCGCCGCCCTGACCCGATCTGCCCACTGAGGAACGAATCGCACGGGAACTGCGGTGCAGGGTCAGAAGGCAGGGGCGACAAGCCATGAGACGACCGTTGGGCGGAGCGTGCGCGAACGCGTGGCCGGGGCCGTGCCCCCGAGAGGATGGACCGGAAGCGAGCGATCATCGATGACGGCGGCACGAACAGGCTCGGTCACGCCCGATCTCACCATCGGCGTGGTGGGCCCCCATGACCTCGTCGAACGGGTCATGCTGATGGGCCACGGCCCCACGCCGGTGCCGAGCCGGCTGGTGGCCGCCGCCTACCGCGACGAGCAGGAGGCGGCCGACAAGGTCGTCCGGCTGGGGTCGGGGGTGGACGTCTGCCTGTTCGCCAGCCCGGTCCCCTACGACTTCGCGCGCAAGGCCGGCGTGCTCACGATGCCCGCCACCTACGTCCCGCTGAACGGCGCGGCGTTACAGGGGGCGCTGCTGCGCGCCTCCCTCGACGAGCGCTTCGACCCGTCCCGGGTGAGCATCGACGTGCTCGGCCGCGCCGAGGTCGAGGAGGCCTACGCCGAGATCAACCTCGGCACCGAGCAGGTCCACCTGCGCGAGGAGGCCGCCGGCCCCGGCACGCTCGCCGCCTTCCACGAGCGGCTGTGGCGGCGCGGCGCGACGACCGTCGCGATGACCTGCGTGCACGCCACCGCCGAGCGGATGGAGATGGCGGGGGTGCCGACCATCCGGGTCCGCCCGACCGGCGCGTCCATCCGCAGCTCCCTGCAGACCGCCGCGCTCCTCGGCGCCCACCACCGGCTGGAGGAGTCGCAGCTCGTCGTCGTGCTGGTGGACGTCCCGACCCTGCGCGAGACCCCGCGCCGCGTCACCCCCCGCTACTGGCGGGACGAGCTGAAGCTCGCGCTGCACCGCGTGCTGCTCCAGGAGGCGCACCGGATGAACGCGTCGGTGTGGCCGCTGGACGACCACAGCTACCTCGTCATCGCGACGCGCGGGTCCGTCACCGCGTCCACCGAGGGCTTCCGGACGCCGCCGTTCGTCGAGCGGGTCCGCGAGGAGCTCGGCCTCGCGATCGAGGTCGGCATCGGGATGGGGCGCACCGCGCACGAGGCGGAGAACCACGCCCGCGCCGCACTCGCCCGGTCGCAGAGCTCCCAGCGCGCGCAGGGCTTCGCGCTCGACCGGGACGGCCGCGCGCTCGTCCCGGCGCCGCGCACCCCGCCGCGCAGCCAGCCGCAGGCCAAGCCGAAGGGCCTGGAGATCCTCGCGCGGCTCGCCGACAAGCTCGGCGACCAGGAGCAGCCGCTGATCGTGGACGCCGAGAACGCCGGGAAGATGCTCGGGGTCACGCCGCGCACCGCCCGCCGGCTGCTGCGCACCCTCGTCGAGGAGGGCCTCGCCTGGCCGCTCCCCCCGAACCGCACCCCGCAGCCCGGCCGTCCCCGCCAGCTCTACCGCCTGATCGTCGAGAAGCTCGGCCCGGCGAAGACCGGCTGACCCGCCCGGCCGACCGCGCGCCCCGCCCGCCCCTTCCGGACCCGGGCCATGGGCCGCCGGAGCCCGTCCACCGGACGTCACGCCCTGGCGTCCGGCGCCTGCGTGCTGTAAAACAGACATCGGTGTTCTTTTGAACTCGGCGCCCGCACGCTCCCACCCCGCCCCCGGGCGGCGGCGCCGGGGACGGCTCCCGGCACCCTGATCTGGAAGGCGGCGGCGATGGCAGGTTCATCGGACGGCGACAACGCGGCGACCGGCGGGTACTCCCGCCGCAGGCTCCTCAGGATCGGCGCCGGCGCCGCCGTGGGAGCGGGGATCGCCGCCGCGGGCTGGAGCGACCTCGGCCGGAACCGGCGGGCCGCCGCCGCGGCACCCGCCGCGGCACCGGCCGGCAACCCGGGCGATCCCACCAGCCCGACGGTCGCGGTCAAGGTGAAAGACCTCAGCGGCCCGGCCGAGACGGGCCCGTTCAACGCGCCGTGGACCGACCTCGGCATCCCCGTGCGGTGCCCCGACGGCACCATGCTGTTCGTCTGCGGCGACACCTTCGACGGCCCCCACGTCCCCGGCCCCGGCGAGCCCTCGTACTGGCGCGCGCCGGCGGGGCTGCGCTCCGGCAACGGGGACGTCAACAACCTGCGCATTGACGGGAGCGTCGGCGGCGGCAACGCCCGGAGCCTCGTCGACGAGCCGCACAACCCCGTCGGCGACGACAGGTTCACGACGGCGATCCCGTCGGACGCGTTCGTCGTCAACGGCGTCATGTACATGCACCTCATGCGCGGCGTCATCTTCGACACCCACCACACCGACTTCTGGCGCTCCTTCGACAACGGCGAGACCTGGGAGTACCTGTGCCAGTGGCCCGGTGACATGCACGGCGGCCAGTTCCAGCAGAAGACCTACGCCGTCGCCGACGACGGGTACTGCTACGTCCTGTCCTCGGTCTTCAACCGCGACAGGGACTCCGGGCTGCTGCTGCACCGGGTGCGCCAGGACGCCCTCGGCGACCCGGGCGCCTACGAGCCGTGGGGCTACGCCGACGGCGGCTGGCGCTGGGGCGCGCCCCCGACGACGGTCATGGCCGGCCGCCGGTACGGCGAGATCTGCTTCCGCGCGATGGACGGCAAGTACGTCCTCACCTGGCTGGACGCCGCGACGGCGACGATCCGGGCGATGGTCTTCCCGCTCCCGACCTCGGACCTGACCCGGACGCTGGAGCAGACGATGATCGTCAACGGCCCGGCGCAGGCGCAGGTGGGCAATGTCGTCACCGCCCCGTACGGCGGGTTCGTCGTCCCCGGCTCGACGTTCGGCAACTTCCACATCATCGTCAGCCAGTGGTACGACCCGACGAACTACCGGTTCATGCAGTACCGGGTCTACATGCTGTCCTAGGCGGGGCGCCGTGCCGGGCGCCGTCCCACGGGCGGCGCCCGGCGGCCCTCAACCGCGCTCCTTGGCGACCGCCTCGCGGACCGCCGGGACGACCTCCCCCGCCCAGCGGCCGAGGGAGACCTCGTCCTGCGTGCCGCCCTTGGGGGAGAACAGGATGAAACCGGACGCGCCGTGCTCCAGCACCGCGCCGGTCAGCTCCTCGACCCACTGGCCGGCCGACCCGCCGATCCAGCGCCCGTCGCCGTCGCGGGTGGCGGCGAGCGGCCGGTCGGTGATGCGTCCGGGCAGGTTGAAGACCGTGCGGACCTCTGCCGGGTCGCGTCCCGCGGCGGCGGCCGCCTCGTCGATGACCGGGCGCGACGTCCGGTACCGCTCGCTGAGCCAGTCCGCCGCGTGGCCCGGGATCCAGCCGTCGGCGACCCGCCCGGTGGCGGCCAGCGACCGCCGGCCCACCGAGCCCGTCCAGACCGGCGGCGCGTCTACCGGTGCCGGCTCGATCTCGCTCACCCGGTAGTGCCGCCCCTCATGGGTGACCGGCTCGCCGCCACCGGAGAGCTTCCTGACCAGCACGATCGCCTCCTCGAAGGCGTCGACGGCGTCGGCGGGCGCGAGCCGCGGGACGCCCATGTCGGCGATCCGGTCCCACAGCCCGCCCGCGCCCATGCCGAGCACGACGCGCCCGCCGGACAGCGCGGACAGCGTCGTCACCGCCCGCGCGAGCATCGGTGCCGGGCGCGTCGGCAGGTTCGTGACGTTGGCGAACCCGGCGATGCGGTCCGTCCGGCCGAGGAGGAACCCGATGGTGGCGTAGGCGTCCAGCCGCGCGCCGATGTAGGGGTGGTCGGAGAGCGAGAAGATGTCCAGCCCGTCGCGGTCGGCGCGCTGGACCTTGCGCATGAGCGCCGGGCCTTCGTCGATGGTGCTGTGCGCGCCGAAACCGAAGACGACTTCCTGTGCGGACATGGCTCCGCCTTTCGTTTCGATGGGATCCGGGACGCCGCTGGGGCGTTCGCTTTCAGGCGGTGGGGCCGAACTGGGCGACGAAACGGCCGGTGAACAGGTCCGTTCCCTTGTACTCGGCGACCATCGCGGGTGACGCGACGGTCGGGCCGTCCGGGGTCGGCAGCTGCCCGACGCCGCCGCGCGTGCCGAGCGGGAGCAGCATCATCGGGTACGGCTGCGGCCGGTAGACGGCCGCGGGCCGCTCGCCGTTCAGCTGGGCCTTGATGTTCTCGACGACGACCTCGGCGTGCCGCGTCGCCCACCCGGCCATCTTGGCCTCCGCGACGTCGGTGATGTCGCCGACCGCGTAGACGTGGTCGTGCCCGGCGACGTTGAGGGACTCGGTGACGCCGACCCTGCCCAGCGCGTCCGGGGTCGTGAGCCGCCCGTCGGCGAGGTAGTCGCTGTTGGTCCGCACGCCGTAGGCGCGGAACCAGATGTCGGCGGTGATCTCCTCGCCCCCGGTGGTGGCGGCGGTGAAGGTGCCGGCCTGGCCGGGTCCGGTGGCCGGCGGCGCGGCGAGGGCGGTGCCGAGCCGCACCTCGATGCCCCGCTCGTCGAGCTGGCGCCGCAGGTCGGCGACCACCGCGGGCTCGAAGCCGGGCAGCAGGTCGGCGGCCGGGTCGACGACGGTGACCCGCTTGTCCGGCCAGACCTCCTTGATCTCCCCGGCCAGCTCCAGCCCGACCGGCCCGGCGCCGAGGATCAGCACCCGGCCGGCGCCCCGCAGCTCCTTGTGGGTCCGGCGGAGGTCGTCGAGCGCCTCGTCGACGGTGTCGGAGCCGGGCTTGGCGGGATAGGCGTAGCTGGAGCCGGTGGCCAGGACCAGGTAGTCGGCGTCGACACGGCCACCGGACGCGAGGGTGACGCCGCGGGGGTCGACGGAGGCCGCGCGGTCGCGGACCAGCCGGCCGCCCCCGGTGAGCAGCGTCGCATAGGGGAAGAACATGTTGGCGGCCCACTCGGGCCGGGTGAGCGCGCGCAGCGACGCGGCCGCGTTGACGAACGCGTCGCGCGGATCGATGAGGACGACGTCGGCCTCCGCCTGCAACGCCTTGGCGACCGACGCGCCGCCGTACCCTCCGCCGATGACCGCGACCGTACGACCCATGGTGACACCACTCCCGCAAGAAAGGTTCAGTTCGTAGTACGAACGGTAGCAGTTCGTACTACGAACAACAACCTCGCCGGTGCGGGAGGCGATTCCCCGGCGTCAGCGCGGGCGGTCGGCGGCGGCCTCCTCGTCCGGCTCCTGGAAGACCATCGGGACCTCGTTGTCCAGCACGACGCGGCCGAGCAGCCCGGCGAGCGCGTCCCGCTCCCCGGCGCTCAGACCGCCCGCCAGATCGTCGATCCGCTTGCAGGTCTCGGTGTAGAACGCGTCGACGAGCTCGGCGCCCCGGGCGGTCAGCGCGACCCGCACCGCCCGCGTGTCCCGGGGATCCGGCTCGCGCCGCACCAGCCCGTTGCGCTCGGTGCGGTCCACCAGACCGGTGAGGCTCGACTTCGCCAGCCCCAGCGTCGCGCCCAGCTCGCCCATGCCGTACGACCGTCCCATCAGCACGCAGAGGAGCTGCCCCTGCTGCTGGGTCAGCCCGTACTCCCGGGCCGACGCCGCGTACACCGCGTCCACGAGGAACGAGGACCGCACGAGCGCGGCCACGACCCCGATCCGGCCGTCATCTTCTTTGACCACGGGGCCAGGTTAACACCGGACGCCCTCTATAATTCGCGCAGCGAACTGCTTCGCCGGCGCCCCGCGCCGGGCCGGGGCGGCCACACCGGTGCGGGCGCTCACCGGCGCTCTGCGCACCCGTCCCGCTTCGGTGCGGGCTGCCTTCGCGCTCCGCCGGAGGCGCTCCGTCGAGCGGACGGTTCGCACCCGGCCGACCTCAAGATCATTTTCGGTCGTCCGATTTCCGGGGCCCGCGCATTGCGGCGAGATCGGACGGCGCCGCCCGGAAACGAGTTTCCGGGCGGCCGGATCAAATGCGCCGCGAATGGCCTTGACCGATCACCTTTCGCCCTTCATGATGGCGGTCACGTGAGGCATCATCGCTGATCCCGGCCGCATGCCCGGCCGGATTCCTCGGCGCTGGGCGCGTGCCCCCGTACCGGTTCTCCCCTATCCGGATCCGTGGAGCGCGCCGTGCACCCGACAAGCCCGATCGCCATGGCCGGCGCGTCGCGCCTGCCGGCGGTCCGCGCCGGTCCGGCTCTCCCGCGGGCCTCAGCAGGGCAGACCTCCTCGCGTCCCGAACGCCCCGGCCGCGGTGCGCCGGGCGGCCGCGAACCGCCCGGGGGTCGGCCGGCCCTCGCCACCCCTCCCTGAACCCCACCCCGCCTCTTTCGAACCCCGCCAATTCCCTCTTCGCACGCGCCATTCACCGGGCGCGCACTTTCGCCTGCACAAATGCGCCAATTGGGCTTCCGGTCCAATAGAAACCAGGAAGTGTCTCAATCCGGCCACCCTCTTGAATTCGCCCGGCGGAGATGTGCTTAATCCCGGTACCACCCCCTTGACACCTCGCGAAGGGAGCCACAGGTGTCACGTGTTCGAAAGCTCGCAGTCGTAGGGGCCGCATCGGCCTCGGTGCTCGCCCTGGCGATCGCGCCGGCGTCCGCCGCGACCACCACGATCCACAGCGGCAGCCAGACCGGCCCCCTCTACTCCGGCGGCGTCGTCGCGACCAATCTCGGCAACGTCTCGGTCGTCACGTCGCTCAGCAACGCCACCTGCACGTCCGCGATCCAGAACGGCACCATCAACTCCGACGGCACCGCCCTGAACGTCACGTCGGCGTCCTTCACCGGCTGCACCAGCAGCCTCGGCACCGTGACCGTGACCGCCCAGAACCTGCCCTGGACCGGCGGCTCCGTCGTCTACGCCCCCGTCTCCGGCGGCAGGGACGGCACCATCACCGTCGCCCACTACACCGTCGGCGCCACCGTCTTCGGACTCAGCTGCGTCTACTCCGGGACCCTCACCGGCGACGGCTTCAACCCGAACAACTCCCACCGGCCCGACACCTCCGTCGCCCAGGCCCAGGCCAAGATCACCAACGGCACCGTGAGCAAGCTGAGCGGATCCGCGCTCTGCCCGGCCACGGCCACGGTGACCGCCGCCTTCAAGCTCGTCGGCAGCGGTGGCCAGCAGCTCTGGGCCGCGAGCTGACCCACGGCCGGGCCGTTCCATCCCTCCGGGGTGGAACGGCCCGGTTCCGGGGCGTCACGACCGGTGGTCGGGCGTCAGTTGCGGTGGCGGGGCGTCAGTTGCGGTGCGGGAACGCCTTCGCGACGGCCAGGAACGCGTCGTTCTCCTCCGGCGAGCCGATCGAGACGCGCGCGCCCTCCCCCTCGAACGGGCGGACGCTCACCCCCTGCGCGTCGCACGCCGCCGAGAAGTCCATCGTCCGCTCCCCGAGCCGCAGCCACACGAAGTTGGCCTCCGTGGGCGGGACCGTCCAGCCGTCCGCCAGCAGCGTCCCGCGGACCCGGTCGCGCTCCTTGACCGTCCGCTCGACCCGCTCCAGCAGCTCGTCCCTCGCCTCCAGCGACGCGATGCCCGCCGCCTGCGCCACGGAGTTCACGCTGAACGGCAGGAACGTCTTGCGGATCGCGCCGGCCACGATCGGGTGCGCCACCAGGTACCCGATCCGCAGCCCCGCCAGCCCGTACGCCTTCGAGAACGTCCGCAGGACCGCCAGGTTCGGCCGGTCGCCGTACATCGTGAGGCCGTCCGGGACCGCCTCGTCGCGGACGTACTCGCGGTACGCCTCGTCCAGCACGACCAGGCAGTCCTCCGGCACCCGGTCGAGGAACGCCTCGATCTCCGCGCGCGGGACCACGGTCCCGGTCGGGTTGTTCGGGTTGCAGAGGAACACCAGCCGGGTGTTCTCGGTGATCGCGTCGGCCATCGCCGGCAGGTCGTGCGTCTCGTCCTTCAGCGGCACCTGGACGCCCGTCGCGCCCGACAGCGACACCAGCAGCGGGTACGCCTCGAACGACCGCCACGCGTACACCACCTCGGTGCCCGGCTCGGCGACCGCCTCCAGCAGCATCTGCGTCATGCCGACCGACCCGCAGCCCACCGCGACGTGGTCGGGCGTCACGCCGCAGAACGCCGCGATCGCCTCCGTCAGCGCCGTCGCGTTGTTGTCGGGGTAGCGGTTGACGTTCCGGGCCGCCTCGGCGATCGCGTCCAGGACCGAGGGGAGCGGCCCCTCCGGCGACTCGTTGGACGAGAGCTTGAACGAGCGGCCCTCGGGCGACACCACGACCTTCCCGGGCTTGTAAGCCACGAACCGGTCGAGGACGGAGCGGAAGCGCGGAGTGGTTGCCTCGGACACCGTTGTCCTCCAGGTCTGCACAGGGGTGTTAGGGTCAAGCCTACGGAATGCGCCACGTCCCAGGCCAAAGCGGGACACGCCCCGGCTCAGGGGGCCGCGGCTCAGGGGGCCGCGGCGTCCCGCATCATCCAGCACACCGCGACGATCCGGACGAACTCCCAGTCGCGGGTGCTGTCCGGCCACCAGCCGCGGTTGAACGCCTCCTCCGCGAACGACCGCAGGTAGCCCATCAGCTCGTCCTCGCCCGGCTCGCCCAGCTCGTCGCGCAGGCTCGCCACGTGCTGGTCGACCGCCGCCGCCAGCCCGGGGGACCCGGCCATCTCCGCGACGCCGGCCTCCCCGATGTCCCTGACGAGCAGGCCGAGCACTTCGGACGAGTCACCGTTCATAGGTCGCAAGCTAGCAATCCCGCCCGGATGCCCGCGACATCACCCCAGGTCAACGAGGCGATCTTTTACCCTCGCCGCCCTCCCCCAGGGCGACGGTCAGCCGCGGGGGCGCAGCATCGGGGGGCGCAGCTGCTCGGCGTCGCCGCGCCGGTACAGCCGCGCCGGGCGGCCGCCGTCGCGGGTCGTCGTCCGGTCGGTCGGGATCAGGAACCGGTCCGCGCCCGTCACCTTCCGGTGGAAGTTCCGCGGGTCCAGGACGGTGCCCCAGACGATCTCGTACACCCGGCGCAGCTCCGCGACCGTGAACTCGGGCGGGCAGAACGCCGCCGCGAGCGAGGTGTACTCCAGCTTCGCCCGCGCGCGCTCCATCCCATCGCACAGGATCCGCCGGTGGTCGAACGCGGCCCGGTCGTTGTCGATCAGGTCGTCCACCGCCGTCCACAGCACCTGCGCCCGGCTGGAGGCGGGCAGGTCCGGGGCGAGGCCGAGGTAGGCGACGCTCACCACGCGCTGCCGCGGGTCCCGGTCCGGATACCCGTAGGTGGCGAGCTGCTCCAGGTGGATCCGGACGTCCGCGAGCCCGGCCCGCTCCGCCATCAGCCGGGACGCGGCGGCGGGCAGGTCCTCGTCGAGCTGGATGAACCCGCCGGGCAGCGACCACGCCCCGTCGTAGGGCGCCCGGTCCCGCCGCCACATCAGCGCGGACAGCCGCTGCTCCCGCACGGTGAGCACGACCAGATCGACGGAGACAGCGAGCCGCGGCACGGACATGGAGCGAGTCTATTGGGGCCCGGCGGGGGCGGCGGGCCCCCCCCAAAACGGCCGG
>NZ_JBEYYT010000112.1:0-25310 GCF_040645715.1 Spirillospora sp. NPDC046719
GACCCCCGCGCCCGCCCGCCCACCGCGCCCGCCTGACCACCGCGCCCGCCTGACCACCGCGCCCGCCTGACCACCGCGCCCGCCTGCCCCGCTGTGACGGCCTGACCACCGCGGCCGCCTGCCCCGCTGTGACGGCCTGACCGCGGCGGCCGCTTGGCCGCGGCGTCGGCTCGACTCGGGCGGCGGCATATTGGTCCTTTTTCTGCGCGTCCCATTGGCTCTGTGGCGGGGACCACCGGGCTCGTAGCGTTCGACGGGTGACGAACCCACCGCTCTTCCTGCTCACCGCGCTCGTCCTCGTCGCGATCCCTGGGCCCAACCACCTGTACATCACCGCTCGCAGCATCGGGGAGGGGCGGCGCGCGGGCGTCGCGTCCGCGCTCGGCGTCGAGTCCGGGACGCTGGTGCACATCGCCGCCGCCGCGGCCGGGCTGTCCGCCCTCGTCGCCGCGTCCGCCACCGCGTTCGGGTTCCTGCGCTACGCGGGCGCCGCCTACCTGGTCTTCCTCGCCTGGCGGACGCTCCGCGCCCGCGGCGGCCAGGACGCGCCGCTCCTCGAACCGCGGCCGCTGCGCCGCGTCTACCTCGACGGCGTCCTGGTGAACGTGCTGAACCCGAAGGTCGTGCTGTTCTTCCTGGCGTTCCTGCCGCAGTTCGTCGACCAGCGGGCCGGCGCGGTCCCGCTGCAGATCGTGGTGATGGGCCTGGCCACCGCGCTGATCGGGCTGACCGCCGACCTGGTCTACGCGGTCGCCGCCGGGGTCCTCGGCGGCCGGCTGCGGGCCCGCCCCGGGTTCCGCCGCCGGCAGCGGTACGCCACCGGCCTCATCTACCTCGGCCTCGGCGCCGCCGCCCTGCTCGCCGGGCCGGGCGGCCGCCGGGCCTAGGTTTTCGATGAACGGTTTGTCAGTCGGCTTACAAGCGCCCGCCCGCAATGCGTGCCCGATCGCGCAGCCCGCCGCCCGCCGGCTCGGTAACTTCCGGAAGGACCCATCGGGGGCGGGAGGTGCGAAGGTGACGACGAGCCTGGAGGCTTTCGCCGGCGGGTCCGGGGCGGCCGGGGGGACCGGCGGCCCCGGCGGGGCGTCCGCCCGGGGCGGGGACGGCCGCTCGCCGCTGAAGCCGTGGGCGGGGGTGCCCAGCGAGCTGTCGGAGATGTTCCGGCCGCACCTGGAGGCCCTCGCCGAGGAGATGATCGAGGAGATCCTCGCCGGGATCCCGGAGTACTCGCGGCCGCAGGACGAGGAGTACGCGCGGCTCGTCCGGCTCGCCGTGGAGGGCGCGCTGCGGCAGTTCGTCGACCTGATCATGGACCCGGGGAGCTCCTGGGAGGCGGTCGCCGCCGTGTACCGGGAGATCGGCTGGGCGGAGGCCCGCGAGGGCCGCAACCTCGACATCCTGCAGACCTCGCTGCGGCTCGGCGCCCGCGTCGCGTGGCGGCGGCTCGCGTCGGAGTCGGAGCGGTACAACATCTCCCGCCGCACCCTCGCCAGCATCGCCGAGGCGATCTTCGCGTTCCTCGACGAGATCGCCCGCGCCGCCACCGAGGGGTACACCAAGGCCCGCGAGCAGGAGGCCGGCGAGCTGGAGCACCGCCGCCGCCGGCTGCTCGACATGCTGCTCGCCGAGCCGCCCGCCGCGCCGCAGGCCGTCGCCGACCTCGCCCGCCTCGCGCAGTGGCGCGTGCCCCGGACGGTCGCGGCGGTCGTGCTGTACGAGCGGGGGCAGCAGCCGTTCTCGCACCCGTCGCTGCCGCCGGACGTCCTCGCCGACGTCAACCGGCGCGAGCCGTGCCTGCTCGTCCCGGACCCGGAGGGCCCTGGGCGCGGCCGGATGCTGGAGTCGGCGCTGCGCAACTGGGTCGCCGCGCTCGGCCCGACCGTCCGCACCGAGGACGCCGCCAAGTCGCTGCGCTGGGCCCGCGAGGCGCTGCCGCTCGCCCGCCGCGGCATCCTGGCGTCCGACCGGCTGATCCGCTGCGCCGACCACATGCCGGCGCTGGTGGTGTTCAAGGACGAGGAGCTGGTGCGCGCCGTCGCGGACCTGCGGCTCGCGCCGCTGAAGACCGTCCGGCCCCGGCACCGCGAGCGGCTCATGCGGACGCTGCTGTCCTGCCTGCAGAACGGGTTCAACGCCACCGAGGTCGCGAGCCGGCTGCACGTCCACCCGCAGACCGTCCGGTACCGGCTGCACCAGCTGGAGGAGCTGTTCGGGGAGCGGCTGTACGACCCGGAGACGCGGCTGGAGATGGAGATGGTGCTGACCGTCTGGCTCTCGGGCCCGCAGGACGGCCGGCAGGGCGCGGACGTGATCCCGCTGGACGGCCCGCGCCGCCGCGACCAGGACACCGCCCCCGCCGAATAGCACCGCCGGATGGCCCCGCCGGGCCACCGCGCCACCGGCCCGCACCGCGCTCCTCGGATGATCTCGCGGCCGCGTTTTCCATCAAGCGATTGACCAAGAGCCGCGTGGGCCCCTACGGTGCTGCCCATGACCAGCGACTCCGGCCGGGAGCGCATTCTCGACGTCGCGACCCGGCTGTTCGCCGAACACGGCTACGACGGCACGTCCACCCGCCTGATCGCCGAGGCGGCCGGGCTCAACATCGCCACCGTCGCCTACCACACCGGCGGCAAGCGCGACCTCTACCTCGCCGTGATGGAACGCGCCCACCAGGCCGAACGCGCCGCCCTTGAGGACGCCCTCGCCGGCCTCACCCCCGACGCGGCCGGGATCCTCGCCCTCGTCGACCGCTACATCGACTTCTGCGCCGCCCACCCGGAGATCCCCGCCCTGTGGATGCACCGCTGGCTGTCGGACGCCTCCGACATCGCGGACATCGAGCACCGGTACGTCAAGCCGCTGATGGACGCGGTCGTCCGCGCGGTCGGCGACGTCGTCGGCGAGGACGTCGACGTCGAGTACGTCGCCTGGACCGTCATCTGGTGCACCCACGGCTTCGCGCAAGGCGGCGTGCTGCGCGGCGACGGCCTCCGGCACGGCATGGAGGACCCCGCCGCGCTCGCCCGGTTCCGCGCCAACCTGCACCGGCTTGTCCTCGCGGGACTGGACCTCGACGCCCGGGCGGCGCTGTGACCGCGCCGGCCGCGACCGCGGCGCTGCCGCGGCGGCGGCTCCTCGGCTACGGCGTCGGGTCCGTCGGCACCGGCGTGTTCTCCGCCGTCCCCGGCCTGCTCCTGCTGTACTACCTGACCGACGTCCTCGGGGTGTCGGCCGCGATCGCCGGCGCGGTCCTGGTCGTCCCGAAGGCATGGGACGTCCTGCTGAACCCGGTCGTCGGCGCCGCCAGCGACCGCGAGGCCGTCCGGACGGGCCGCCGCACCCGGCTGCTGCTGATCGGCGGCGCGACGCTGCCGTTCCTGTTCGCCGCCATGTTCGCCGTCCCGGTGGACTCGCCCGGCTTCGGCGCCGGCTGGGCCGCGGTGATGTTCCTGCTGGCCGCGAGCGCGTTCGCGTGCTTCCAGGTGCCGTACGTGGCGCTGCCCGCCGAGATCTCCGACCTGCCGTCCGAGCGCGGCCGGGCGATGGCGTGGCGCGTCGTGTGCCTGACCGTCGGCATCCTCGTCGCCGGCGGCGTCGCGCCCGCCCTGTCGGACGCAGCCGGGGGAGGACGCGGCGGATACGCCCTGATGGGCGCCGTGATCGGGACCGTCATGGGCGCCGCGATGATCACCAGCGCGCTGGCCAACCGGTGGATCCCGTCCACGCCGGGCCCGCGACCGCTCGGCCTCGCCGCCGCGCTGCGCGCCGCGCGCGGCAACCGCCCGTTCTTCGCGCTGCTCGGCGGCTACGTCGCGCACACCCTCGCCGTCGCGATCATGCTGGCGGGCGCCCCGTACGTCGCGACCTACCGGCTGGACGACTACGGGCTCACCTCCGCGATGTTCGTCTGCATGGTCGGGCCGAGCGCGTTCGCCGTCCCGCTGTGGCGGAAGATGTCCGCCCGGTACGGGATCGTCCCCTGCTACGTCACGGCCCTCGCGATGTTCTCCGTCACCGGCTTCGCGTCCTACCCGGCGATCTCCGCCGGGTCGCGGCCCGGCGTGCTGCTCCTCGCCGCGCTGACCGGCGTCTGCTACGCCGCCGTCCAGCTGTTCCCGCTGTCGCTGCTGCCCGAGACCGTCCACGCCGACAAGGGACGCACCGGGCAGGCCCAGGCCGGCGCGTTCACCGGCCTGTGGACGGCCGCGGAGACCGGCGCGCTCGCCCTCGGCCCCGGCGTGTTCGCGCTGGTGCTGGCGGTGTCGTCGTTCCGGTCGTCCGACCTCGACGAGCCCGTCCACCAGACCGGGACCGCCCTCACCGGGCTGACCGCCGGCTTCTCCCTCGTCCCGGCCCTGCTGTTCCTGCTGGCCGTCCCCCTCCTGCTGGCCTACCGCCGGCTCGCCGCCGCCCACCGACCGACCGAGGAAGCGCAGCCCCATGCCGTCTGATCGTGTCCTGCCGGAGCACGGCCGTCCGGCCGCCGACCTGCTCACCGAGCTCGCCCGGCTCCGCGAGGCCGACCTGCCCGTGCGGGGCGGCCACGTCACCGCCTACGTCTACGACACCGGACGCGAGGCCGTGCACGACCTCGCCGCCACCGCCTTCCAGGAGATGCTGGAGGTCAACTGCCTCGACCCGACCGCGTTCCCCAGCATCGTCGCGCTGGAGCGCCGGATCGTGTCCGCCGTGGCGGCCGAGCTCGGCGGCGGCACCGGCATCTTCACCAGCGGCGGCACCGAGTCGATCATGCTGGCGGTGAAGGGCGCCCGCGACGCCCGGCCCGTCGCCGGCCGCCCCCGGATCGTCCTGCCGGCCACCGCGCACCCCGCGTTCCACAAGGCCGCGCACTACCTCGGCCTCGACGACGACCACATCCCGGTGGACGCCGGCTTCCGCGCCGACCCGTCCGCCGTCGCCGCCGCGATCACGCCCGACACCGTCCTGGTCGTCGCGTCCGCGCCGTCCTACCCGCAGGGCGTCATGGACCCGGTCGAGGAGATCGCCGGCATCGCCGCGGCCGCCGGGGTGCCGTGCCATGTGGACGCCTGCGTCGGCGGCTGGGTGCTGCCGTGGCTCCGCGACCTCGGACGCCCCGTCCCGCCGTTCGACCTGTCCGTCCCCGGCGTCACGTCCATCTCCTGCGACCTGCACAAGTACGGGTACGCGCCGAAGGGCGCGTCCGTCGTGCTGTTCAAGGACGAGGCCGTCCGCCGCGCCGCCTACTTCGCGTCCGCCGAATGGCCCGGCTACACGGTCATCAACGCCGGCGTCCAGAGCAGCAAGAGCGCCGGCCCCCTCGGCGCCGCGTGGGCCACGCTGAACGCGGTCGGCGCGCAGGGCTACCGCGACCTCGCCGCGACCGCCATGGACACCGCCGAACGGTTCATCGCGGGCGTCGCCGGGATCCCGGGGCTGCGCGTGCTCGGCGACCCGGCCGTCCCGCTCGTCGCCGTCGCCTCCGACGACCCCGCCCTCGACGTCTTCACCATCGCCGACGAGGCCCGCGCCCGCGGCTGGTTCTTCCAGCCGCAGCTCGCCTACCAGGGCATCCCGCCGAACCTGCACTTCACCCTCACCGGCGTCAGCGACGTCGACGCGCTGCTGTCCGCGCTCGCCGACGCCGCCAAGGCCGCCCGCTCGGCCGGACCGCCCGACGTCCCGGCCGACCTGCTGGACGCCCTCGCCGGGCTCGACCTCGACTCCCTCGACGACGCGGGCTTCACCGGCCTGCTCGCCGCCGTCGGCGTCGACCTCGACGGCGGCGGCCCGGAGATGGCGGTCGTCAACACCGTGCTGAACGGCCTGCCGCCCGCCACCCGCGAGGCCCTCCTCGTCCGGTTCCTGTCCGCCCTCTACGCCGGCTAGTTCACCCGGACCAGGCGCTTCAGGTACGACGGCTCGTCCAGCGACGACCCCAGCACCAGTGGCACCCGCGCGGCGCCCGCCGTCACCTGGCCGACCCGCTCGCCGGCGGCGCCCTGGTGCGGCGGGTCGCCCTGGATCCCGACCGGCACCCGCAGCCCCGGCCACCCCACGACCGTCACCGGGGACGCGGCGCGCAGCGGCGTCGACCCGCCGAGCCCGTCGTCGACCGTCCCGACCCTGGCGTCCTTCGGCGCCAGGGTCGCGGCCGTCATCGAGCCCTCCACCGCCTGGATGAGCCGCCCGGCCGCCTCCACGGCCCCCTGCGCGCTCGGCGACTTCTGCGCCATCACCGCGCCCAGGATCAGCGTCGGCACGCCGCCGACCTTCCGGCGCGCGGCGAACACGTAGTTCCCGCCGGCCGCGTCGGTGTAGCCGGTCTTCCCGCCGACCACCCCGTACTGCCCGACCAGGACGTTGCCGCCCGGCCGCGCCGGGCTCCCGTCGTCCGGCACGTACGCCCGCCGGTTCACGATCTCGGTGAACGCCGGCACCTTCATCGCCGCCCGCAGCAGCTTCACCTGGTCCGCGGCGGTGCTGACCGTCCCCGAGTCGTAGCCGCTCGGGTCGGTGTAGCGGGTGCCGGTCATCCCGAGCTCCCGCGCCGCCGCGTTCATCTTCGCGACGAACGGCTGGTCGCCGCCCGAGTCCCAGCGCGCCAGCTCGTGGGCCAGGTCGTTCGCCGAGATGATCAGCAGCGCCTCCAGGGCCTTGCGCTCGGTCAGCCGCTGCCCCGCCGTGATGCCGAGCAGCGACTCCCCGCGCTTCTTGCGCGCCGGGATCTCCGCCACCCCCTGCGGCGACACCGCCAGCACCGGCCCGGCCTGGCCCGTCGCCAGCGGATGGTCGCGCAGGTAGACGAACGCCGTCATCACCTTCGCGACGCTCGCCGTCGGCGTCGGCGCGGACCCGCCGGACGACCCCATCGTCCCCAGCCCGTCCACGTACACCGTCGACTGGCCCACCGCCGGCCACGGCAGCGCGGGCGCCGCGCCCGGGAACACGTGGCTGGACGCCAGGCTCAGCTTCACCGTCGGATCCGGAACGGGCCGGATCAGCTGCCCGGCCACCACTCCCACGACCAGCACCAGCGCCGCGACGAGGACGATCACCAGCCCCCGGCGCTTCGGACGCTTCTCCGTCTCGGCCGCGGGCGGGGCCGGAGCGGGCGCCTGCGGTACGGCGACCTCCCAGGGCCCGCTCTGCACGGGCCGCTGCGGCGCCGCTCCCTGCGCCGCAGCGGCGTAGGGTGCCGCGTTCTGTGGCGGCGCGCCCTGGGGTGCCGCGTTCTGGGGCGCCGCATTCTGGGGCGCTGCGTCCCACCGGACGGACTCGGGCCGGAACTCGCCCGGGGGCGCCTGCCGCGGCGCATCCCACACCACCGGTCCGGGACTCTGGCGCGGAGACTCAAACCAGCCCTGTCCGCCCTGCCCGCCCTGCCGTTCTTCCGCGGGCGGCGCCGCCGGTGCTTCCGGTGCGGGGAGCTGCCATGGAGCCGGCAGCCGCTCGACCCGCGTCACCGCCGCAGGCGACTCCACCGGTGGCTCCGCAGGCGGCTCCGGCCGGGGCGCCGCCTCGGAGCGCTGCGGCGGAACGGGCCGCTCGTGCTCCTCCGCGCCCGGCGCCGCGCTCTCCCCGGCCGCCTCGGGCGCGTCCGGCTCGCCGGGTTCGTCCTCCCAGGACGCTTCCGGCTCGTCGGGTTCGTCGTCCCAGGACGCTTCCGGCTCTTCGGCCTCGGGCGGTTCGGCGCTCGGCGCCGGCTCGTCTTCAGGATCCTGCGCGGGCCCGGCGTCCTCCGGCGGCGCGGAAGGCGCGCTCCGGTCATGGGCGGTGCCCGCGCCCGGCGCGGCTTCGGCCGGCTCGACGGCCTCCTCCGGTTCGGCCTGCGCGGCGTCCGCCTCGGGCTCTTCTTCCTGAGCCTCGGCGGGTTCCAGCGGTTCCTCGGGACGCTCTTCCGCCGCGTCCGCCTCCGGCTCCGCGTCTTCAGGCTCCGCGTCCGCCTCCGGCTCCGCGTCCTGCTCTGCGTCCTGCTCGGGCGTCTCCTCGGCGGCTTCGTCCTCCGGCGGGGCGGACGTGTCCGCCTCCTCGCCCGCGGACGCCTCATCGGGCGCCTCGCCGGACGGTTCGGGGTCGTCCGCCGCGGGCGGCGCGGCCTCGGCGGGCCGGGCCGGGCGCCGGATGTCGGGCCTGGTCAGCGAGGCGTTCTTCGCCGGGGCGGGCGCCGGGATGCGGAACTCGGCGGTGGCCGTCCGGCCCGGCTCGTGTTCGGCGTCCTCCGGGCGCTCGGCGGGCTCCGGCTCCTGCGGGACGTCGTTCACGGGCCTGCCCCCTCAAGCTCGGTGATCACGGATGCGGACGGGGGTGGTCCTTCGCCGTGGATCCCCCGTGCACATAGAAAGATGTCCACTTTAGCGACGAGGTTCGGACCGTTACGCATCAGTGATCTTCGCCGGTCCGGCGGGCCCGTCCGCGGGGCCCGGCGCGCCCCGTGAACCCGGCGGCGGGGTTGCGGAGATACACCGCTGACGATGTTCCCGACGAGAAGGCCGGTCCGCATGCCATGGTGTCCGAGATGACCGCGCCGCCGAGGGTCCCGGCGCGCGACGCCGATCTGATCGGGCGGTCGTTCGATGATCCCGAGGCGTTCGCAGCGCTGTTCGACCGCTACTCCGCGATGCTCTACCGGTACGTGTCGCGCCGGCTGGGACCGGAGGCCGCCGAGGACGTCGTCGGAGAGACGTTCCTGGCCGCGTTCGGCAAGCGGCACCGCTACGACCTCGCGCAGCCGGACGCGCGGCCGTGGCTGTTCGGGATCGCGACGAAGCTGGTCGCGCGGCACCACCGGTCGGAGGCGGCCCGGTACCGGGCGCTGCGCCGCAGCCCCGTGGACGGGCCGGTCGAGGGCCCGGCGGATCGGGTCGCGGCCGGGGTGACGGCGTGGGCGTCGCGTCCCGCGCTCGCCGAGGCGCTGGCCGGGCTGCCGCGCCGGGACCTGGACGTGCTGCTGCTCGTGGCGTGGGGCGACCTGGCGTACGAGGAGGTGGCGCGGGCCCTCGGGATACCGGTCGGCACGGTCCGGTCCCGCCTGAACCGGGCGCGGCGCAAGGTGCGCGCGGCGCTCGGCGACACCAACCCGATGGACGAGGAGGAGTGACCGTGGACGACCTGGAACTGCTCCGCGACCTCGGGCGCGAGCTGGGGGACGAGCCGCCGCCGGCGCTGGCGCGGCAGCGGGGGCGGCTGCTGGACTCGGCGCGCGGCCGCCGCCGGTTCCGGCCGGCCGGGGGGCGCTGGACGCTGATCGGCGTGGTGGCGGCGGTCGCGGCGGTGACGGCGGCGGCGATCCTGGTGCCGGCGTTGTTGCTGCACGGGCGCGGCGCGCGGCCGGTCGCGTCGGACTCGTCCGCGTTCACGGGGAAGGCGGTGAACGTCCTCGTGCTGGGGTCTGACCGCCGGGCGGGAGGCCCGGCGCGGGCGGACACGGTGGTGATGGTGCACCTGCCCGCCGACCGCAAGGCCGGGACGGTGGTGAGCATCCCCCGGGACTCGCTGATGGACGTCCCGGCGTGCAAGGGGCCCGGGGGACGGACGCTCCCGGCGCGTCGCGCCGCGATCGGCGCGGTCTACTCCGACGGCGGCGCCTCGTGCGTGGGGAAGGCCGTCGAGCACGCGGCGTCCGTCCGGATCGACAGCACGATCGTGATCGAGTTCTCCGGGTTCAAGGCGATGGTGGACGCGCTCGGCGGGGTCGAGTACACCCTGCCGAAGGCGATCACGGACCCGTCGGGGCGGGTGCTGGTGCCGCCGGGGCGGCACCGCCTGGACGGGGAGCGGGCGCTGGACGTCGTGCGGGCCCGGTGGGGCCTCGACGACGGGTCGGATCTCGCGCGGGTCCGGCGGCAGCAGAGGTTCATGGCCGCTCTGCTGGGCGCGGCGCACGGCGAGCAGCTGAGGAATCCGGTGCGGTTCGCGCGGTTCCTCGCGGCGGCGGCAGGGTCGGTGAAGACGTCCCCGAGCCTCGATCTGAAGGCGATGGAGTCGCTCGCCAGGAGCCTGAAGGACCTGGACCCCGGGCGGGTCCACTACGCGACGGTTCCGGTGCGTCCCGCGCCAGGCGATCCGAGCCGGCTGGCGTGGGTTCCGGCGGGCGCGCGGACGGTGTTCGCGCCGTTCAGGGGGGAGGAGAGCCCCTCGGGACCGTCGGTCCGGCCCCGATGAGTGGCCGCCGCTTTGTCGGGTAGAGCCGCAATCGTCCCAATGCTCCCAGCAGTACGATCACGAGCCTCGAGGGGTGTGTGCAATGGCCAGGAAGATCCGCGACATCATGACCGGTTCCCCGACGTCGGTGTCCCCGGAACTCGACATCGTCACGGTGGCGCGGGCGATGCGCGACGAGGACATCGGCGCGGTGCTGGTCGCCGAGGGCGACGACCTGCTCGGCCTGGTCACCGACCGCGACCTGGTGATCCGCGGGCTCGCCGCCGGCGGCGACCCCGCCCAGGCCACGATCGGCGGGCTCGCCAGCAACGTCACCGCGACGATCGGGCCGGACGACTCGCTGGACAAGGCCGCGCAGATCATGCGGGAGCGGGCCGTGCGGCGGCTGCCCGTCCTGGAGGACGGGCGCCCCGTCGGCATCGTGTCCATCGGCGACCTGGCGATCGAGAAGGACTCCGCCTCGGCGCTCGCCGACATCAGCGCGGCCCGCTCCACCTTCTGACGGCCGCGCATGTTCTGACGGCCCGCCGGGGGACTAGGGGAGGGCCGCGATCAGGCGGTCCAGGTCCTCTTCGGTGTTGTAGTAGTGCACGGACGCCCGCACGGCCGCGTCGAGGCCGTGCGGGTCGTACCCGTGCGTCCTCGGCTGGGCCACGCTGACGTTGACGTCCCGCTCCCGCGCCGCCGCCTTGACCGCGGCGGCGTCGTGGCCGTCCACGGTGAAGGTGACGATCCCGGACGGGCGCTCGCCCCGGTCGAGGACCGTGATCCCGGGCCGGTCGTCCAGCATCCGCCGCAGTGCCGCGGCCAGGCCGACGACGCGCTCCTCGATGGCGGCGGCGCCGAGCGCGGACGCGTAGTCGGCGGCGACGGCGAGCCCGATCTGCCCGGCGACGTACCGCTCCCAGGTCTCGAAGCGGCGCGCGTCGTCCCGGATCTCGTAGCCGTCGGGCGCCCTCCACTCGGCGGCGGTCAGGTCGAGGAACGGCGGCTCCAGCGTCCGGGCGATCTCCCGCCGGACGTACAGGAAGCCGGTGCCGCGCGGCCCGCGCAGGTACTTGCGGCCCGTCCCGGACAGCATGTCGCAGCCGATCTCGGCGACGTCCACCGCGAGGTGCCCGACGGACTGGCACGCGTCCAGCAGGTAGAGGACGCCGTGCTCGCGGCACAGCCGCCCGACCTCCGCGGCCGGGTTGACCAGCCCGTTGTAGGTCGGGATGTGGTTGAGCGAGACCAGCCGGACGCCGCCCTTGGCCAGTTCCGCCTCCAGCGCGTCCAGGGCCAGGGTGCCGTTCGCGTCGTCGGGGATCACCTCCACGCGCGCGCCCTTGGCCGCCGCGACCTGCTGGTAGGCGATCGCGTTGCTGGAGTACTCGCTGGTGGTGGTGAGGATGCGGTCGCCCTCCGCGAACGGGATCGCGTAGAAGGCCAGGTCCCAGGCGCGCGTCGCGTTCTCCACGTAGGCGATCTCGTCCGCGCGCGCGCCGATCAGCCCGGCGACCGCGTCGTAGAAGTGCTCGACGGCGTCCGCCCTCAGTTCCGCCGCCTCGTAGCCGCCGATCGTCGTCTCCAGCGCGAAGTGCTCCGCGACCGCCTCGATCACGGGCGCGGGCGGCAGCGCCGCGCCCGCGTTGTTCAGGTGCGCCACCCGCGCGCATCCCGGCGTGTCCGCCCGCGCCTTCCCGACGTCGATGCCGGTGCCTTTCCCGGTACCGGTGCCTTCCGCGGTGCCGGTGCCGTTGGCCGTGCCGGTGTCGGTCCCCACGTTGCGTCCCCTCCGTTGCCGATCATTCGGATTATCGGTGATCAACGCCGGATTGTCGTACCCGCGCGCGACGATGGCGCTCGCCGCCGACTTGACCTCAACATTAGTTGAGGTTCCAGGATGGGGCTCCCGAGCCGACGACGACCGAGGACCGCCCGCATGGACATGGAAGTCACCGCGTGGATGTCACTGCACCACGCCATGAACGCCCAGGACGACCGCCGGCCGTTCTCGAAGGCGACGCTGCGCCGGATCGCCGCCTTCGCCCGCCCCCACCGCCGGCCGCTGTTCGCGTTCCTGCTGTTCAGCGTCGTAATGGCGGTGCTCGCCGTCGCCACCCCGGTGCTCGCCGGACGGGTGGTGAACGCGATCGTCGACCGGTCCGCCGCGTCCACCGTGGTCGGGCTGGCCGTGCTGATCGCGGTGCTGGCCGTCGCCGAGGGCGGGCTCGGCCTCGCCAACCGGTGGCTGTCCGCCCGCATCGGCGAGGGCCTCATCCTCGACCTGCGCACCGCCGTCTTCGACCACGTCCAGCGGATGCCGGTCGCGTTCTTCACCCGGACCCGCACCGGCGCGCTGGTCAGCCGGCTCAACAACGACGTGATCGGCGCGCAGCGCGCGTTCAGCGACACGCTGTCCGGCGTGGTCAGCAACCTCGTGACGCTGCTGCTGACGTTCGCCGTCATGGTCGGCATCTCCTGGCAGGTGACGCTGCTGGCGCTGCTGCTCCTGCCGGTCTTCGTCCTGCCCGCCCGCCGGATGGGCACCCGCCTCGCCGGGCTGGAGCGCGAGGCGGCCCGGCACGACGCCGCGATGAGCACCCAGATGACCGAGCGGTTCTCCGCGCCCGGCGCCACCCTGGTCAAGCTGTTCGGCCGGCCGGACCGCGAGTCCGCCGAGTTCGCCGCGCGCGCCCGCCGCGTCCGCGACATCGGCGTCCGCACCGCGATGGTGCAGCACGTGTTCATCACCGCGCTGACCATGGTGTCCGCCCTCGCCCTCGCGCTGGTCTACGGCCTCGGCGGCTGGATGTCGCTGCGCGGCCACCTCGACGCCGGCGCCGTCGTCTCCCTCGCGCTGCTGCTCACCCGGCTGTACGCGCCGCTGACCGCGCTCGCCAGCTCCCGCGTCGAGGTGATGAGCGCGCTCGTCAGCTTCGAGCGCGTCTTCGAGGTGCTCGACCTGCGCCCGCTCGTCGCCGAGAAGCCCGAGCCGCGCACCGTCCCGGACGGCCCCGTCGCGGTCGAGTTCGACGGCGTCACGTTCGCCTACCCCGCCGCCGACAAGGTCTCCCTCGCCTCCCTCGAAGAGGTCGCGACGCTCGACACCCGCGGCGGCGTCGACGTCCTGCACGACGTGTCGTTCCGCGCCGAGCCCGGGCAGATGATCGCGCTCGTCGGCTCGTCCGGCGCCGGCAAGTCCACGATCGCGCAGCTGCTGCCGCGCCTGTACGACGCCGACTCCGGCACCGTCCGGCTCGGCGGCGTGGACGTCCGCGACCTGTCGTTCGCCTCGATCCGCGCGACGCTCGGGATGGTCACGCAGGACGGCCACCTGTTCCACGAGTCGATCCGCGACAACCTGCTGCTGGCCCGCCCCGAGGCGACCGAGGACGAGCTGTGGGACGTGCTGCGCCGCGCCCGCCTCGACGCCCTGATCGAGGGGCTGCCTGACGGTCTCGACACGATCGTCGGCGAGCGCGGCTACCGGCTGTCGGGCGGCGAGCGGCAGCGGCTCACCATCGCCCGCCTGCTGCTGGCGCGGCAGCGCGTCGTCATCCTCGACGAGGCGACCGCCCACCTGGACTCCACGTCCGAGGCCGCCGTCCAGGAGGCGCTGGCCGAGGCGCTCGACGGCCGCACCGCCGTGGTGATCGCGCACCGGCTGTCCACCGTCCGCGCCGCCGACCAGATCCTGGTCGTCGAGGAGGGCCGGATCGTCGAGCGCGGCACGCACGACGAGCTCCTCGCCGCCGGCGGCCGCTACGCCGACCTGTACGAGACGCAGTTCGACACCCGCCCGCCGCTGGAACCCGTCGCCTGACCCCGTCGCATGCCCCCGTCGCCCGGGTCCGTGGCGGTCCAGGGCCGATGAGTTACCGGCCGCAGGACGGTCATACCCGCAAGAGCCGACCACGAGGAGCGACGATGAGCGACAACGGCGGGCTGTCCCCAGCGGGGCTGGACCGGATGCGCCGGGTGATGACCGGCTTCGTCGACCGCGGCGACCTGCCCGGGCTCGTCGCGCTCGTCCACCGGCGCGGGCGCACGCACGTGATCGAGGCGGGCGCCCTCGAAGCCGGCGGCGACGCCCCCATGCGGCGCGACACCCTCTTCCGGATCGCGTCGCTCACCAAGGCGGTCACCGCCGCCGCCGCGATGATCCTGGTCGAGGAGTGCCGGCTCCGCCTGGACGACCCGCTGCACCACCTGCTCCCCGAGCTCGCCGACCGGCGCGTCCTGCGCCGCCTCGACGGCCCGCTCGACGACACCGTCCCCGCCGAACGGCCGATCACCCTGCGGGACGCGCTCACGTTCACGCTCGGCTACGGCGTCACGTTCACCCCGCAGGGCCCGCCCCCGATCATGCGGGCGATGCTCGACACCGGCGTCGACAACGGCCCGGACGGCCCGCCCTGCGGCCCCGACGAGTGGCTGAAGCGGCTCGGCGCGCTGCCGCTGGCGCACCAGCCGGGCGCCGGCTGGCTCTACAACACCGGCGCCGACGTGGCCGGCGTGCTGATCGCCCGCGCCACCGGGCGCCCGTTCGAGGAGTTCCTCCGCGAACGGATCTTCGAGCCGCTCGGGATGCGCGACACCGGCTTCACCGTGCCCGCCGAGCAGGCGGGCCGGATCGCCGCGTCCTACACCGCCGACCCCGCCACCGGGGCGCTCGTCCGCCGCCCCGACCCGCGCGACGGCGCCTACGACCGCCCGCCGGTCTTCCCCGCCGGCAGCGGCGGCCCCGGCCTGCTGTCCACCGTCGACGACCACTGCGCGTTCCTGCGGATGCTCCTGGACGGCGGCCGGTACCCGGGCCGGCGGCTGCTGTCGCGCCCGTCCGTCGAGCTGATGACCACCGACCGGCTGACGCCGGAGCAGAAGGCGGGCAACGGGGTGTTCCTCGGCTCGGGCGGCTGGGGGTTCGGCCTCGCCGTCGACGGCCGCCGCGAGGACCTGTTCGTCCGCCCCGGCCGGTTCGGCTGGACGGGCGGGCTCGGCACGTCCGCCTACGCCGACCCCGGCGAGGACATGATCGGCATCGTCTTCACCCAGCGCGCCATGACCTCTCCGGAGCCCCCGCACCACTTCCAGGACTTCTGGACCACCGCCTACGCCGCCATCGACGACTAGAGCGCACCGCGCCCTCCAGCGACCGCGCCCTCCAGCAACCGCGCCCTCCAGCAACCGGCCCTTCAGGGACCGGCCGTTCACCGCCCGACCACGGGCCGGCGACGGCCGGTCCCTTCGCCGTTCACCTCGCCGTTCGCCTCGTCGCTCCCCTCTCCGTTCACCTCCCCGCCTCCGCCGCGCCCCGATGTGAGGGTGCGGCCAATGATTAACGCGTTGGCGCAATGATCCTGTTCAGTCGCCTACCCTGCGCCTAGTGTGAGCGCACCGGCGACGCCCGTCCGCGGTGGACGCGGGGTCGGCCGAGGGCCGCCGGGCGGCCGGCCGGTGCGCCGGACCGCCGGTGGACGCCGTGAGATCGGAGCGAGTGTGAGCGACTTCCTGCATACGTTCTTCGACTGGTCGGAGATCCGTGGCGCACTCCCGACGCTGCTGACCGAAGGGCTGCGCAACACGCTGCTGATCGCGGTGCTGGCCATCCTGTTCGGCCTGGTCGTCGGCGTGCTGCTGGCGGTGCTGCTGCTGTCGCGCCGGCGGCTGGTGCGGCTGCCCGCCCGGCTCTACGTGGACGTCTTCCGCGGGCTGCCCGCCATCGTGACGGTCAGCCTGATCGGCCTCGGGCTCCCCGCGGCGGGCGTCCGGCCGTTCGGTCGCAACCCGCTCGGCTACGCGGTGATCGCGGTCGGGCTGATCTCCGCCGCGTACTGCGCGGAGATCTTCCGGTCCGGCATCCAGGCGGTACCGCCCGGGCAGCTGCAGGCCGGGCGCAGCCTCGGGATGTCGTACCTGAAGACGATGCGGCTGGTCGTGGTCCCGCAGGGGATCCGGAACGTGCTGCCCGCCCTCGCCGGGCAGTTCATCGTCGACATCAAGGAGAGCTCGCTGGTCTACCTGCTCGGCCTCGGCGTCGGCCAGCGGGAGCTGTACTTCATCGCGCAGGAGCGGCAGGCCGCGAGCTACAACGCGTCGGCGCTGGTCGCGGCCGGTCTCTGCTACCTCGTCATCACCATCCCGCTGACGTACCTCGTCAACTGGCTGGACCGGCGGATGCGCGAAGGGGGCGGGCGCGGCGCGCGGCGGGCGGCGGCCGACCTCATCCAGGAGGACGGGACCGGCGCCGCCGGTCTCGCGGGCGATCCGGTCACGGGCGAGCCGACCGCGGGTCCCGCGGCGAACGGTGTGAAGGAGCGGGCATGACGACGGCGACGCGGACGCAGACGGTGATCAGCGTCCGGGATCTGCGCAAGTCCTACGGCGACACCGAGATCCTGCGCGGGGTGAGCTTCGACGTCGCGCAGAGCGAGGTGCTGTGCGTGCTGGGCCGGTCCGGATCCGGCAAGTCGACGATGCTGAAATGCCTGAACCTGCTGGAGCGGCCGACGTCCGGCAGCGTGGTCGTCTCCGGGACGGCCCTCACCGACCCCAAGGTGGACGTGGACGCCGCCCGCGCCAAGATCGGCATGGTGTTCCAGCACTTCAACCTTTTCGGGCACCTGAACGTGCTGGACAACGTCACGCTCGCGCCGCGGCACGTCCTCGGGATGGGCAAGGCGGAGGCCGAGGAGATCGGGCGCGCGCAGCTGGCCCGGCTCGGGCTCGGGCGGCTGGCCCGGCAGCGGCCCGGGAACCTGTCCGGCGGGCAGCAGCAGCGCGTCGCGATCGCCCGGAGCCTCGCGATGCGCCCCGAGGTGATGCTCTTCGACGAGGCGACCTCCGCGCTCGACCCGGAGCTGGTCGGCGACGTCCTCGCGGTCATGCGGGAACTGGCCGCGAGCGGGATGACCATGGTCGTCGTCACGCACGAGATCGGGTTCGCCCGCGAGGCCGCCGACCGCGTGATGTTCATGGACGACGGCGTGATCGCGGAGGAGGGCGAGGCCCGCGCCGTGCTCGACGCCCCGTCCGGCCCCCGCTTCCGCGAGTTCCTCTCCAAGGTGCTCTGACCCCCCTCACGAATAGGCAGGACAGCACATGAACAAGGCCCTCAGCGTCCGCTTCGCGGCGGGCGGCGTGGTCGCCGCGGCGGCCCTGACGCTCGCCGGCTGCGGCGGCGGCTCCGGCAAGGACGACCCGTACGGGCTGGAGGAGGCCGGCACCGTCCTCGCGGCCGTCTCCACCGACCAGCCCCCGTTCGCGACCGCCGACAAGGGCGGCAAGCCGCAGGGCTTCATCGTCGACCTCACCGACGAGGTCGCCAAGCGGCTGAAGCTGAAGGTGGAGTACAAGGCCAGCGCGGTCCCGGCGGCGCTGCAGGGCCTCTCGTCCGGCCAGTACGACCTGGCCGCGAGCGGCCTCGGCGTCACCGCCGAGCGCCAGAAGCAGGTGTCCTTCACCAAGGGCGTCTACTGGAGCACCACCACCGTCCTGACCCGCAAGGAGTCCACGGCCACGACGCTGAACGACTTCTCCGGCAAGCGGGTCGGCGACATCACCGGTGCCGTCCAGCAGGAGTTCGTCAAGTCGAAGATGCCGGGCGCCAAGCAGGTCCAGTTCCAGAACCAGAACTCGGCGGTCTCCCAGCTGCTGTCCGGCAACCTGGACGCGTTCGTCGTCGGCGGCCCCGACGCCGACGCGTACCTGAAGAAGTACAGCGCCCTCAAGCCCGCCGTGTCGGCGCCGGTCGACCACCCGACCGCGATGGCGGTCCAGAAGAAGAACACCAAGTTCCAGCAGGCCGTCGACGGCCAGCTCGGCGCGATGGTGCAGGACGGCACCTTCCTGCGGATCTACAAGAAGTGGTTCGTCGAGGCGCCGCGTCCGGAGCTGGTGAAGATCTGGCCCGCGCTCGGCGCGCAGGTCGGCCAGGGCGGCGGGAACGGGCAGGGCGGCGAGACCGGGCAGGGTGGTTCCGCTTCATGACGGTGATGGAATCGGGGGCCGTCGCCGAGGAGGCGGAGGAGATCACGCTGCCGGACGGCGGGTCGGTGTGGCGGCGCGTCGTGCGCACGGCCATGCGCGACGGCACCGTCCTGGTGGCGGACCTGTACAGTCCCGGCCGCGCGCTGGAGGCGCGCCCCGTCCTGCTGGAACGCACCCCCTACGGGCGGCGGGCGCGACGCGAGTCCGACGGCCTGGACCGGCACGGCGAGCCGGTGTTCCCGGACCGGTCGGCGGCGCTCTTCGTCGCGCGCGGGTACAACGTCGTCCGCCAGGACTGCCGCGGGCGGGGCGACTCCGAGGGCCGGTTCGTGAAGTACCTCGGCGAGGCCGAGGACGGCTACGACACCGTCGAGTGGATCGGCGCGCAGCCCTGGTGCGACGGCCGCGTCGCCACCACCGGGGTGTCGTACTCCGCGCACGTGCAGACCGCGCTGGCCGCGCTGTCGCCGCGCCCCCTCGCCGCCATGTTCGTCGACTCCGGCGGGTTCGCCAGCGCGTACGAGGCGGGCATCCGGATGGGCGGCGCGTTCGAACTGAAGCAGGCGACGTGGGCGTACCGGCACGCGCTGAACAGCCCCGCCGCGCACCGCGACCCCGTCGTCCGGGCGTCGCTGCAGTCGCAGGACCTGCCCGCCTGGTTCCGCGCGATGCCGTGGCGGCGCGGCGCGTCCCCGCTGCGCGCCGTCCCCGAGTACGAGGAGTACCTGCTCGAACAGTGGGAGCACGGCGCGTTCGGCGAGTTCTGGCAGCGCCTCGGGCTGTTCGGGCGCGGCTCCTACGACCGGTTCCCGGACGTGCCGAGCCTGCACATGGTCAGCTGGTACGACCCGTACGTCCTGACCGCCGTGGAGAACTTCCGGGCGCTGACCGAGGCCAAGTCCAGCCCGGCGTACCTGGTCGTCGGGCCGTGGACGCACGGCGCCCGCAGCGTCCGGCACTCCGGCGACGTGGACTTCGGGCCCCGCGCCGTCCTGGACGGCAACCTCGCCCCCGACTACTGGGAGTTCCGGGCCCGCTGGTTCGCCCGCCACCTCGGCGGCGACGCCCCGGCTGGCGACGCCCCGTCCGGCGATGGCGCGGCGGCGGAGGACTTCCCGCGCGTCCAGTACTTCCTGATGGGCGGCGGCAGCGGCCGCCGCACCGCCGAGGGGCGGCTCGACCACGGCGGGGAGTGGCGCACCGCCGCGACCTGGCCGCCGCAGGAGGCGACCGCCGTCCGGCTGTACCTGCGGCAGGACGGCTCCCTCACCGAGGCCCTTCCACGGGACGGCGCCGACGACCGGCTCGAGTACGACTTCGACCCGGCGAACCCGGTCCCGACGATCGGCGGCCAGATCACCTCGGGCGAGCCCGTCATGCGCGGCGGCGCGTTCGACCAGTGCCCGACCGACGACACGTTCGGCTGCGAACCACCGCACCTGCCGCTCGCGGCCCGCCCCGACGTGCTGGTCTTCCAGACCGAGCCGCTGGAGGAGGACGTCGCGATCGCCGGCCCCGTCCGGGTGCGGCTGTCGGTGGCGTCGAGCGCGCCGGACACCGACTTCACCGTCCGGCTCATCGACGTCCACCCGCCGAACGCCGACTATCCCAACGGCTACGCGATGAACCTCACCGACGGGATCCTGCGCTGCCGGTACCGGAACTCGTTCACGAGCCCGGAGCCGATGCGGCCCGGGACCGTCTACGAGATCACCGTGACGGCGCCCGACACCGCGAACCTGTTCGCCCGGGGCCACCGCATCCGGCTGGACGTGTCGTCGAGCAACTTCCCGCGCTTCGACGTCAACCCGAACACCGGCGGCTCGGAGGCGGCGTCGCGACGGCGCGTGGTGGCCGTCAACGAGGTGCACCTGTCGCCGGAGCACCCGTCGTGGCTGTCGGTGCACGTCCTGGGCGACGGGTCCGGGCGCGGCCCGGGCCGCGGCTAGGATTCGGGCCATGGTCGTCACGCTCGACGTGGACGGGGCGCAGGCATCGCACTTCGCGGTCGGGACGTCCCCGTTGGCGGAGCTGATGGCGTGCCTGCACACCCTCGCCGAGCCCGAGCACCATCCCGAGTCGCGGGCATGGCTCGCCCGCACCCGGGAGGCGCTGCCGGAGCCGCTCGTCCAGGAGCTGAACCGGTTCGCGCCGCTGTGGGCCCGCTACCGCTGCCGGCTGTTCCTGCCGCTGCGCAAGCCCCTCGACCGCGAGCTGCCCGCCGAGCTGGACACCGTCGCGCGGCTGGACGTCGACGAGTTCACCCGGCTGGCGGCGTTCGCGATCCGCGGGGTGACGTTCGAGGGCGCGTACGAGCTGCGGGACGAGGCGGTGCGGCGCGCGTTCGTCAAGGCCAGCGAGCGCCGCTCGTTCTCCCGCGGCGAGCTGGCCCGCGCCCTCGTCGAGGACCCGGAGGGCTTCCGGTCCCGCCTCGCCGACACCCTCGAACGCTGCGCCGCCGCGTTCTTCGACGCCGAATGGCGCCGCATCGGCCCGCGCCTGAAGGACACCGCCGCGCCCGTCCGGGAGCAGCTGCGCAAGGAGTCGCCGCTGACCGTGCTCACCTCGGTCAGCCCGACCGCCACCGGCACCGAGCAGCCGGCGCGCGTCCACTACGACAAGCTCCAGTCGGCGACGGGCAAGGTCGCCGAGCGCGGCTGCTTCCTCGTCCCGACCCTGCACGGCTGGCCGCACCTCATCCTCAAGACGGGGGACGACGGGCTGCCGCTCGTCGTCCACTTCATCGCCGGGGACTGGGAGCAGCGCCCGTCCGCCCGCCAGTCCCTCATCCGCGACCGGCTCGCCGCGATCTCCGAGCCGGGCCGGTTCGAGATGTGCCGGCACCTGCTCGGCGAACCGATCACCACGTCGGAGCTGGCGCAGCGGACGGGCATCTCCGAGCCGCAGGTGTCGCGGCATCTGCGGCGGCTGCGCGAGGTCGGCCTCGTCACGTCCCGCCGCGAGGGCCGGATGATCTACCACCGGCTGCACGCGCAGCTCCTGCTGTCGCTCGGCTCGGACGTGCTCACCACGGTCATGCGCTGACGGCCCGCGATCAGCGGGGGATCAGCGGGGGATCAGGGTGAGCGCGGTCAGCGCGACCGTGCCGACCAGCAGCGTCGACAGGGCGCCGAGGACGAGCCCGCGCCGTCCCGTCCGCACCAGCTCCCGGACGCGCACCGCCGACCCGAGACCGAACATCGCCGCGGCCAGCAGCACCGTCGAGACGTCCTTGGCGCCCGCCAGCACCGGGCCGGGGACCAGGCCGGTGCTGCGCAGCGCCAGCATCACCAGGAACCCGACGACGAACAGCGGCACGACCGGCGGGCGCTTCCCCTCCGCGCGGACGCCGCCGCGCCGCTCGACCACGCCCATCCCCGCGACCATCGGCGCGAGCAGCACGACCCGGGTCAGCTTCACGATCACCGCCGTCCCGACCGCGGCCGCACCGGCCGGGGACGCGGCCGCCACGACCTGCGCGACCTCGTGCACGCTCAGCCCCGCCCACATGCCGAGCGTCTCGGGGCTCAGCCCGAACACGTGCGTCCCGAGGAACGGGACGACCGCGATCGCCGCGCTGCCGTAGATCGTCACGAGCGTCACGCCCGTCGCGACGTCCTCCTTCCGGCTGCGCGCGACGCTGTCCATCGCCACGATCGCCGACGCCCCGCAGATCGAGAAGCCCGTCGCCACCATCAGCGCCAGCCCCTTCGGCACCCCGACCAGCCGGCCGAGCGCCAGCGTCCCCGCGAACCCCGCCAGGACCGTGACCAGCACCACCGCCAGCATGCCCGGCCCGAGCCGCAGCACCTCGCCCACGCTGAGCTGCAGGCCCAGCAGCACGACACCGATCCGCAGGAACCTGCGCGTCGCCCACTGCAGCCCGCACGCGGCCGCCTCGGGCAGCGCGCCGCCGACCAGCACGCCGAGCAGCACCGCCACCGTCAGCGCGCTCAGCGCCGGCACCCACCCGTTGATCACCATCGCCGCCGCCGCGCCCGCCGCCGCCACCGCGACCCCCGGCCCCGTCCGCCTCGTCCACGACCGGACCCGCTCCGGCCGCACCGCCTCCACCGTTGTGCTCATGCATCCGACCCTCGGGGACCCGGGACCGCGCCGGAAGCGGGCGATCCGACCTCACGTCATAACCTGGGGGCATGGCACAACCCCCGGACCTGGAATCGCTCCAGCTGCTCGTGCACGTCGCCGACCAGGGCAGCCTCACCGCCGCGGCCGCCGAGCTCGGCATCAGCCAGCCCTCGGCCAGCAAGCGGCTGTCCCGGCTGGAGCGCCGGCTCGGGCTGCGCCTCCTCGACCGCACCCGCCGCGGCTCCGCCCTCACCGCCGACGGCACCCTGGTCACCGGATGGGCCCGCCGCGTCCTCGACGACCTCACCGCCCTCACCGACGGCGCCGCCGCGCTGCACCGCGCCCGCACCGCGCAGCTGTCCGTCGCGGCCAGCCTCACCGTCGCCGAGTACCTGCTGCCCGCCTGGATCGGCGACCTCCGCCGCGCCGACCCCGGCCTGCACGTCGGCCTCCAGGTCACCAACTCCTCGCGGGTCTGCGAACTGGCCCGGCACGGCGAGATCGACCTCGGCTTCATCGAGTCGCCCGGCCGCCCGTCCGGGCTCCGCTCCCGCGCCGTCGCGGGGGACCGGCTCGTCCTCGTCGCCCCGCCCGGCCACCGCTGGACGCGGCGCCGCCGCCCCGTCGACCCGGCGGAGGTCGCCGGCACCCCGCTGATCACCCGGGAGGCGGGCTCCGGCACCCGGCAGGCCGCCGCGCAGGCGTTCGCCGCGCACGGCCTGGAGCCCGTCCCGCCGCTGCTGGAACTCGGATCGAGCACCGCCGTGCGCAACGCGGTCGTCGCCGGCGCCGGACCCGCCCTGATCAGCGAGCTCGTCGTCGCCGCCGACCTCGCCGCCGGCACCCTCACCGAGGTCGAGATCGCCGGGATGGCGGTGGAACGGTCCCTGCGCGCCGTGTGGCGGACCGGCGCCGACCCCACCGGCCCCGCCGCCGCGCTCCTCGCCCGCGCCCGCCGCCCCGCGAAGGCGTAGCCTGCCGGACGTGGTCGCCTACGACGTGTTCCTCGCCGACTGTCCCGCCCGCACCACCCTCGCGCTGATCTCCGACACGTGGTCCGTGGTCGTGATCACCGCCCTCGGCCGCGGCCCCGCCCGGTACGGCGAGCTGCGCGGGAAGATCGGCGGGATCAGCAACAAGATGCTCACCCAGACGCTGCGCCGCCTCGCCGACAACGGCCTCGTCGAGCGCCGCGAACTGCGCACCGCCCCGCCCGGCACCGAGTACCGCCTCACCGACCTCGGACGCAGCCTCCTCGTCCCCGTCTGCGCCCTGTCCCGCTGGGCGGAGGAGAACACCGACGCGCTGCTCGCCGCCCGCCCGGCCTAGGAACCACCCGGTTCCCCACGGCCTCCTACATTCCTTCGCAGACCCCGAAAGGACTCTGGGAGGAATCATGAAGATCGGTGTGCTCGGCGCGGGAATGATGACCGAATCCCTCGCCGCGGGCTGGGTCCGCGCCGGACACGACGTGCTGATCGGCGGCCGCAGCCCCGAGAAGGCCGCCGCCCTCGCCGCACGCGTCGGCGCCCGCGCCGGCACCCTCCGCGAGGCCGCCGAGTTCGGCGACGCCGTCCTCGTCGCCGTCCGCCGCGAAGGACTGGAGGAGACCATCGCCGCCACCGGCGGCGCCCTCGCCGGCAAGCCGGTGATCGACTGCGGCAACGCCGTCGACGTCACCGACTTCTCGCAGGTCACCTACAAGGACGGCACGTCCATGGCCGAGGAGATCGCCCGCCTCGCGCCCGGCGCCCACGTCGTCAAGGCCTTCAACCAGGCCCAAGCGTCCGTGTGGGCGATGACCCCGCCCGCCTTCGACGGCCGCCCCCTCGCCGTCCCGTACGCGGGAGCCGAAGAGGGCAAGGCCGCCGCCCGCACCCTGATCACCGACCTCGGCGCCGAGCCCCTGGACGCGGGCGACCTCCGCCAGGCCCGCAACCTGGAGGCGATGGCCATCGTGATCATCCGGCTGCTGTTCTCCGGCTACGACCCGCACTCCGTCTTCGCCTTCGTCAGCCCCGGCCGCACCACCGAGGCGTTCACCTCGCGCTGAGCCGGCGGCCGCCCGCCGCTCAGCCGAGGATGAGCGGGACCCGCGCGGCCAGACCGCCCAGCGCCGCCTCCTCCGCCCCGCTCGCCGCCCGCCGCCCCGTACCGACCAGCAGCGCGTCCGCGTCGGAGAACGAGCCGGGGAACGCCGCCCCGGCGATCCCCTCCAGCAACGCCCGCGCCGCCGCGAGCGCCTCCGCCGAGGGTCCCGCGACGGACGGCAGATGCGCGACCAGGTCGAGGTGATGCAGCGTCCATTCGAGGACGTATGCGGACAGGAAGTCCCCGACCGTCAGCACCTTCCCCTGCGTGCTCACCCGCGCGGTGCGGTCGGCGAGCCCCGCCGCGCGCCCCGCCGCGCGCCCCGCCGCCGACCCGACGTCGTCGAGGTGGAACTTCAGCCACCGCGGCTCGCCGTACGCGGCGGCGAGCCGCGGGATCAGCGCGTCGAGCGGGTCGTCACCGGTCGGAGGCTCGTCGCCGACGTCCCAGTAGGACACCGCGTCCGCGGTCGGCTCCGTCACGGCGGGCGTGACCAGGGTGATCAGGACGTCCTGGGCGTCGATGACCAGATGGCACGCGAGGTCCCGGACGAGCCACCCGGCGCAGCCCGACGGCCGCTCGAAGTCCTCGTCGGAAAGCCCCGCGACCGCCGCGAGCAGCGCCGTCCACGACCGTTCGAAGAGATCCACCCACCGCACGCTAACCCCTCACGCCCGTCCCGACCAACCCTTTAACTGTGGGGCGGGGGCTATGGAATGAAGTGTTCATTTGCTGACGAGCGGCCCGTTCGTGCGCCCATTAGGAGTGTGTTCGGATGCTCTTCGAGAAGCGTGGCACGGGGCGCTCCATTTTGAGTTCGAGCGGTGTCGAAGGTTGTCCTTGCGATAGGCGATGGGCGATGGTCGATGGGGCGGGCCAGTGGGGTGGGGAAGTGGGGGTGAACGAGAGATGGGGCAGTGGGGGTGTTCCCTCAATGGGGAGAAAGGGTGTTCGGGTGGTGGGGTGGCGCTTGCGTACGGGGCCGCCCCTCCAAAGTCAAGGGCGCCTTC
>NZ_JBEYYT010000113.1:0-9739 GCF_040645715.1 Spirillospora sp. NPDC046719
GCCGGGCCGCCCGGCGAGGGACGGCCCGACGCGGTCAGACGCGCTTGTCGAGGAGCGGTTCCCGTGCCGGAGCGGCGGGCTCGGGCTCGGGTGAGGTGGCGGCCGGGCGCAGGAAGAGCACGCCGAGGACGACGGTCGCCACCGTCAGGGCGAAGTCGGCCCAGATCGCGGTCTCGGCGGCGGACGCGAACGCGGCCCGGCCCGGGTGCGCGCCGAGCGCGGCGAAGAAGATCGCGCCGAGCACCGCGACGCCCGTCGCGCCGGAGAACTGCTGTGCGGTGCTCAGCACCCCGGACGCGGCGCCGGCCTGCGCGGGGCGGATCCCGGACATCACCGCGCCGATCACCGACGGCAGCGTCAGCCCGCCGCCGAGGCCGAGCAGGCCGAGCGGCGCGAGCAGCCACGGGGCGGTGACGTCGCCGCCGAGGACGTGCAGCTCGACGGCCAGCGCCAGCACGCTGAGCGCGCTGACGACCGTCCCGCACACGAGCACCTTCAGCCCGAACCGGGCGACGAGCGGGCGGCCGAACAGCGACGCGACCATGGTCAGCACCGCCATCGGGCCGAACTCCAGGCCCGCTTCCAGGGGCGTCAGGCGCAGGCCGCCCTGCAGCAGCATCGTCAGCACGACGTTCATGCTGCCGAACGAGGCCAGGAACGCGACGTTCAGCGCCAGGCCGAGGTCGAACGAGCGGGCGCGGAACAGGGCGAGGTCGAGCAGCGGTTCGCCGCCGGTCCGGGCGAGCCGCCGCTCCCACCACAGCGTCGCGGCGAGGACCGGGACGGACGCGGCGAGCGAGATCCACGTCCAGGCGGGCCAGCCCTGCTCGCGGCCCATCGCGAGCGGGACGAGCGCGAGCGCGAGGGCGCCGGAGATCCCGGCGGCGCCGGCCGGGTCGAGGCGGGGCCGCCGGTCCGACCGGGTCCCGGGCAGCGACCGGACGGCGAGCGCGAGCGCGGCGGCGCCGACCGGCACGTTCACCAGGAAGATCGTCCGCCAGCCGAGTCCGAGCGGGTCGCTCTGGAGCAGCAGCCCGCCGCCGATCTGCCCGGCGACGCCCCCGCCGCCGAGGACGACGCCGTACCAGGCCATCGCGCGCGGCCGGTCCGCCGCCGGGAGCGCGGCGGTGATCAGGGCGAGCACCTGCGGGACCATCGCCGCGCCGGTCAGCCCCTGGAGCAGCCGCGCCGCGACGAGCTGCGCGGGCGACTGCGCGAGCCCGCACAGCAGGGACGCGGCGGTGAAGGCGGCCATGCCGAGGAGGAACAGCCGCCGGTGGCCGAACAGGTCGCCGAGGCGCCCGCCGGTCACCATCCCGCTCGCGTAGGTGAAGGCGTAGCCGGCGATGACGAGTTCGAGGGCGACGGGCCCGGCGTGCAGGTCGCGCTGGAGCGACGGCGTCGCGACGTTCACCACCATGTAGTCGAACGACACCATGAAGGTCGCCGAGAGGATGACCGGCAGGATCAGCCGGCCGTGCTTTCCGGATGTCATGCCCTCTACGGTCGTGACGCGCGGCTCGTGCCACATTGAGAGGAATACGTAGTCGGCCGCGCGGGGTTCTTCAGATTTCCGGACCGGGTGCTCAGGAGGTGCGGTGGCGTCCGTTCTCGTCGCGCGTGAGGCGGAGCTGGCCGCCCTGGCGGACGCCTACGCGCGCGCGTGCGAGGCCGGGCCGGCGACCGTGCTGGTCGGCGGCGAGGCGGGGATCGGCAAGAGCCGGCTGGTCGCGGAGTTCGCGGCCCGGCTGCCGTCCCGGACGCGGGTGGCGCGCGGCGACTGCCTGGAGGCCGGCGGCGGGTTCGCCTACGCGCCGTTCATCGCCGCGATGCGCGCGCTCGTCCGCGACCTCGGCGCCGAGCGCGCCGCCGGCCTGCTGCCGGGCGGCGGGCGGCTCGGGCTGGCGCACTGGCTGCCGGTCCTCGGCGTCGCACCGGACGAGCCCGACCCGGTGCACGGGCGGGCCCGGCTGTACGAGGACGTCCTGACGCTGGTCGAGGGCGCGGCGCGGGAACGCCCCCTCGCCGTCGTCCTGGAGGACCTGCACTGGGCGGACCCGTCGAGCCGCGAGCTGCTGGCGTTCCTCGTGCACAACCTGTCCGGGCCGGGGGTGCTGCTGGTCGGCACGTACCGGTCGACGGACCTGGACGAGCGGCACCCGCTGCGTCCGGTGCTGGCCGGGCTGGCGCGGTCGCCGCGCGTCCGCCTGCTGGAGCCCGCTCCGCTGACCTGCGAGGAGGTCGGCGGGCTGGTCGCCGCGCGGCTCGGCTACCTGCCGGACCGCGGCGTCGTCGAGGAGATCGCGCGGCGCAGCGAGGGGAACCCGCTGTTCGTGGAGGCGCTGGCGGACGCGGGCGCGCAAGGCGGGACGCCGCGCCGCCTGCGGGACCTGCTGCTCGCCGGGTTCCGCTCGCTGCCGGACGGGTCGCGTGGCGTGCTGCACGCCGCGTCCGTGGCCTCGGCATGGGGCGGAGGTCTGGCGCACCGGTTCCTGGCGTCCGTGGCGGGGCTGGACGACCTGTCCCTAGAGGACGCGATACGCCCTGCCGTGGACCGCGGTCTCCTCTTGGCGGAGGGCGACGGATACACGTTCCGCCATGCGCTGCTACGCCAGGCCGTGTACGAGGACGCCCTGCCGAGCGCGCGCGCCCGCCTGCACAAACGCTCCGGAGCCGCCTTGCAGGCCGACCCCGACCTCGTCCCGGACGGGCGCGCCGCGGCGGAGGAGGCCGCGCACTGGTGCGCGGCGGGCGAGAAGGAGCAGGCGTTCGACGCCCTGTGGCGCGCCGCCGCCTCCGCGCGCGCCGTCCACGCCCACCCCGAGCAGCTGCGCATCCTCGAACGCGTGCTCCGGCAGTGGGACGGCATCGCCGAGCCCGAGCGCGTCCTCGGCGCCGACCGGGTCGACGTCCTGCACCGCGCGGCGGAGGCGTGCCTGTCGGCGGGGGAGGCGGCGCGGGGCGTCGACCTGGCGTCCGAGGCCCTCGCGGCGCTCGACCGGGACCGCGATCCGCGCCGCGCCGCGCTGCTCCTCGAACTGCGCAGCATGCTCCGGCACCGGCTCGGCGACCCGGCGCTCGACGACCTGCGCGCGGCCGTGGCGCTGCTGCCGGACGGGGCCCCGGCGGCGGTCCGGGGGCGTCCGCTGTCGACGCTGGCCAACCGGCTGTTCCTGATGTCCCGCCCGGACGAGTCGCGGGCGCTGGCGGAAGAGGCGCTCGCGGCCGGACGCGAGTCCGGGGACGCGCGCGTGCGGGCGTGGGCGCTGCTGACGCTCGGCTCGCTCGACGGCGCCGCCGGGGACCTCGACACGGCGCTGGCCCGGATCGCCGCGGCGGCGGAGATCGCCCGTGCCGCCGGGGAGTCGGCGGTCCCGCTGGTCATCGCGGTGATGGCGGAGGCGGACGCGCTGCACGGCATGGGCCTGGACGAGCGGGCCGCCGGGGCGGTGGCGGCCGGGCTGGAGACCGCGCGCCGCGCCGGCCTCGACCGGGACCAGGGCGCGGGCCTGGCCGCGAAGGGCGCCGAGCCGCTGTGGGACCTCGGCCGCTGGGACGAGGCGGCCGCGCTGCTGCGGAACGTCCTCGCGCTCGACCCGCCGCCGCTGTTCCGCGCGCTCGCGCAGGTCAACCTGGGGGTCATCGCGCTCGCGCGGGGCGACGCCGCGGCGGCCGGCGAGGCGGCGGACGCGGCGCACGCGGTCATGGGGGACCGCTACTGGGGGAAGGCGTTCCGGCTCCCGCTGCACGACCTGCGCTGCCGGGTCGCGATGGCCCGCGGCGACCTCGCCGGCGCCGACGGGATCCTCGGCCGCGCCCTCGACGGACCCGGTCTGCGGGAAACGTCCCGCTTCGTATGGCCGCTGCTGCTGACCGGCGCCCGGCTGTGCGGGGAGCGGCTCGCCCGGTCGGCCGCCGAACCCGACGCGGCGCGCGGAGCCCGCGAACGGCTCGCCGAACTACGCGACCTGGCCGGAGAGCTGCCGGTCATCGGACCCGTCCAGAACGCGTACCGGGCCTCGTTCCGCGCGGAGGCGGGCGATCAGGACTGGGACGAAGCGGTGCGGGCGTGGCGCGATCTCGGCCGGCCGTACCCGCTGGCGTGGGCCCTGTTCCGCTCGGCCGAGGCGCCCGGGGTCCCGTCCGGGCGGGCGGCCGAGGCGTGCCGCGAGTCCGCGTCGATAGCGGCGCGCCTCGGCGCGAAACCGCTGCTCAAGGACATCGAGCTGCTCGCCGCGCGCGCCCGCCTCTCCATCGAGGAGCCGCCCCCGGCGCCTGATCCGCCGACGCCGACGCCGGACCCCGCGCGGCGGCTCGGCCTGACGCGCCGCGAGACCGAGGTGCTGCGGCTGGTGGCGGACGGCCGCAGCAACCGGCAGATCGCGGAGGCGCTGTTCATCTCCGCGCGGACGGCGGGCGTCCACGTCTCCAACATCCTCGCGAAGCTGCAGGTCGCGTCCCGGACGGAGGCGGCGGCGCTCGCGCACCGGCTCCGCCTCTTCGACCCGCCCGCCGGCTGATCCGTCCCCGCCCCCGAGGGCGCCGCGCCGCGCTCGGGGAGACCGGACTCCGCCGCCTAGTAGTCCTTGAGGGCGATGGCCGTGGCGGCGGCGTGGATCGGGGCGATGACCTTCGCCATGATCCGCTCCCGGCCGGGCATCCGGTTCATCACCGCGAGCATCGCCATCGACATCCGGACCGCGCCCGCCGTCCGCATCACCATGCGCCTGAGGTTCGCCGGCCCCAGCTTCTGGTTCCGCTCCGCGAACGGGCGCATCTCCCGCTCGTACGCGGCGAACCCGGCGCGGTGGTCGCCGCCCGCGGCGGCCAGCTCCCCGGCCAGCACGTACGCCCCGACCAGCGCCAGGCTCGTGCCCTGGCCGGACGCGGGCGACGCGCAGTACGCGGCGTCGCCGAGCAGCGCGACCCGCCCGCTCGACCAGCCGTCCATGCGGACCTGGGCGACCGCGTCGAAGTAGAAGTCCGCCGCCGCGCCCATGCCGTCGAGTAGCCGCGGGACCTCCCAGCCCTCGCCCGCGTACGCGGACGCCAGCGCGCGCTCCTGCGCGGCCCGCTCGCGGGGGACGTCCGTCCCGTCCGACCGGAAGAGGAACATCGCCTTGGCCTCCGCGCCGCCGTCGGTGCTGTAGGCGAGGGCCGTGCGGCCGGGTCCGACGCAGGTGACCTCCTCGCGGTCCAGGCCCAGGTGGTTCGGCACGCCGAAGATCGCGATGCGGTGGCCGAGGTCGCGGACGAACCGCTCCTCCGGCCCGAACGCCAGCGACCGGGTGACCGAGTGCAGCCCATCCGCCCCCACCACCAGGTCGAACGTCCGGACGAGGCCGCTGTCGAAGGTGACCTCGACCCCGGTGCCGGTCTCCGTGAGCGCGGTGATCGAGTCCCCGAACAGGTACTCGGCGTCGGTGCGCTCGAAGATCAGCCGGTGCAGGTCGCCGCGCAGCACCTCCGCGTCGCCGTGGACGCGGCCGCCGAAGGTGTCGCCGTCCATGCTCGCGACCCGCCGGCCCGCCGCGTTCACGACCGTCCCGCTCCGGACGCCGGTGCGCCGCGCGCGGACCTCGTCCAGCAGGCCCATGCGCTCGACGACGGTCAGCGCCGCGCCGCGGACGTCGACCTTGTAGCCGCCGTCGCGGATGGCGGGCGCCCGCTCGACGACGGTCGGCGCGAAGCCGTGGCGGCGCAGCCAGTAGGCGAGGGTGAGGCCCGCGATGCCGGCACCGGAGATCAGGACGCTCTTGTCCGCGTTCGTGTTCATGCCCCGGACGGTACAACCGTTTAAGACAATTGTGCAAGACGGCCGTGTAAGACATTCGTACAAGAAATCGGGTAGGGTCCTGCCATGGGCAACCGTGAAGACCTCCTGGACGGCGCGAGGCGCTGCCTGCTGAGCAAGGGGTACACGCGCACGACGGCGCGCGACGTCGCCACCGAGTCGGGCGTCAGCCTGGCCGCCATCGGCTACCACTTCGGCTCGAAGGACGAGCTGCTGCGCGCGGCGCTGCGCCAGGCGATCGAGGAGTGGGGCGCGGAGATCGCCGCGATGCTCGCCGCCGAGACCGACCCGGGGCTGTCCGGGGCGGAGCGGTTCGAGGCCACCTGGGAGCGGATCCTGGCGTCGTTCGCGCGGACGCGCCCGCTCTGGGCGATCCAGTTCGAGGTGATCGCGCAGATCGAGCGGACGCCGGAGCTGCGCGCCGCGTTCCCGGACGCCAACCGGGAGGCGCGGCTGGGGCTGGCCGAGCTGTTCGGCGCCGGCCCGTCCGTCCTCGGCGAGCGGCGCGCCGAGATGGCCGGGGCGTGCTACCAGGCGCTGCTGGCCGGACTGGCGGCGCAGGCGCTCGTCGACCCGGACGGCGTGCCGGCCGCGTCCGACCTGGTGGACGCGGTGCGGGTGATCGGCGCTGCGATCCAGTAGAACGGAATCATTCGTTCCCCTACTATGGGTGGCATGGAGACCACCACGCCGGCGCCCATGAGCGGTCGCAAGGCTCAGGCGGCGCGCAACGACGAACTGATCCGGGAGGCGGCCCGCGCGGTGTTCACCGCGGACCCCGGCGCTCCCATCGCCGCCGTCGCCGAGCACGCCGGGGTCGGTATCAGCGCCCTCTACCGCCGCTACAAGAGCAAGGAGGACCTGCTCCAGAAGCTCGCCGACGACGGCATGGACCGCTACCTCGCCGAGGTCGAGGCGGCGCTCGCCGACGACGGCGACCCGTGGGAGGCGTTCGCCGCGTTCATGCGCCGCTGCCTGGACATCGGCGCGGGGTCCCTGACGATGCGGCTCGCGGGCAGCTTCCCCGTCACCGACGCGATGAGCGCCAAGGGCCGCGAGATCCACATCGCCACGAAGCGGCTGCTGGACCGGCTGAAGGAGGCCGGCGCGCTCCGCCGCGACATCGAGGTCGGCGACGTCTCGGTGATGCTGGAGTACCTGCACGGCATCCGGATCGGCGGCGACGAGCGGATGAACCGGCTGCAGCACCGCTACCTGGCCCTGATGCTCGACTCCCTCCACCTCGCCGGCGCCGAGGAGCTGCCCGGCCCGCCCCCTACCTGGCAGGAACTGCGCGGACGCTATGACGACTAGAACGCCCCCCACGCTGGACCGGCGCGCTCTCAACCGGGCGCTGCTGGCGCGCCAGATGCTGCTGCGGCGGCACGGGATGACCGCCGTCGAGGCGATCGAGCATCTCGTCGGGATGCAGGCGCAGGCGCCGAACCCCCCGCACATCGGGCTCTGGAGCAGGCTCGACGGGTTCGCCTTCGACGAGCTCGCCGCGCCCATGAACGACCGGCGCGTCCTGCGGATCGTGCTGATGCGCGGCACGCTGCACCTGGTCAGCGCGCGCGACGCGCTGATGCTGCGGCCGCTGACGCAGCCCATCCTCGACAACCACCTCAGGAGCCCGCGCGCCGCCGGCCTCACCGGCGTCCCCGACGCCGCCGCCCACGCGCGGAAGATCCTCGAAGAGGCGCCGCGCTCCGACAAGGAGCTGCGCGCGATCCTCGCCGAGCACCGGCCGGACGCGGACGCCGCGCTGCTCGTCTGGGCCGTCCGCCTCTCGCTGCCGCTGGTGCAGGTCCCGCCGCGCGGCATCTGGGGCAGGTCCGGCGTCGCCAAGCACACCACCCTGGAGTCGTGGCTCGACGGCCACCCCGTTCCGGAGCCGTCCGTGGACGAGATGGTGCTGCGCTACCTCGGCGCGTTCGGGCCCGCGACCGTCCAGGACGTCCAGCAGTGGTCGGGGCTGACCCGGCTGGGCGAGGTCGTCGAACGGCACCGGGCCGGCCTGCGGGTCTTCCGGGACGGGGACGGCCGCACGCTCTACGACCTGCCGGACGCGCCGCGCCCCGATCCGGACACGCCGGCGCCCGTCCGGTTCGTCCCGGACTTCGACAACCTGCTGCTCTCGCACGCCGACCGCGCGCGGATCATCACCGAGGAGCACCGCAAGCGGGTCTTCACCGTCAACGGCATCATCCGAGCGACGTACCTGGTGGACGGGTTCGTGCACGGCATGTGGAAGATCGAGAAGGAGCGCGGCGGCGCGACGCTGCGGATCTCCCCGTTCGCGCCGGTCCCGGCGGCCGAGCGGGAGGCGCTCGCCGAGGAGGGCGCGCGCCTGCTGGCCGCCGCCCATCCGGACGCGAAGGCGCACGCCGTCGAGTTCGAGCCGCCGGAACCTCGATGAGCCGTGGCGTGACGCGCTGACCTGCGGTCGTTCAAGGGCGACGCGCCGCGAGCCGGCGCGCGGTCAGCCGCGCTTGTTCGCGCAGGGCGCTTCGCGGTGCGGGTCGAGCGAGGCCAGCAGCGCGTGCAGGGTCCGCCGGAACTCCAGCATCTGCTCGCGGGTCAGCGGGTCGAACAGGTTCCGGCGGACCTCGGCGACGTGCCCCGGGGCCGCCTTCTCCAGCGCGGCGAACCCCTCGTCGGTCAGCTCGGCGATGGTCGTCCGGCGGTCCTCGGCGTCCTTGGACCGGCGCACCCAGCCGGCCTCCTCCAGGCGGTTGACCGCGTGCGAGAGCCGGCTCGGCGACGAGTGGACCACCGCGGCGAGCTCGGTCATGGTCAGGGCGCGGCCGGGCGACTCCGACAGCATCGCCAGGATCATGTAGTAGGCGTGCGGCATCCCGGAGTCGCGCTGGAGCTGGCGGTCGAGGGCCTCGTTCAGCAGCCGGGAGGTCCAGAGGAACGCGCGCCAGGTCTCCTGCTCGTCGGCGTCGAGCCACCGGGTGTCGGTCATGTCCGTATTTTACGCAAGTATTTGAACCCTCAAGACTTGAACGTTCAACCAACTGGGAGATATGGTTCAGATCTGAACTTTTACCGTTGGGGGATTGCCATGAGCCGGATGCCGGTGCTCTACCTCAGCCACGGCGCGCCGCCGCTGGCCGACGACGCCGTCTGGACCGCCGAACTCGCCCGCTGGTCGGCCGACCTGCCGAAGCCGGAGGCGGTCCTCATGGTCTCCGCGCACTGGGAGGAGGCGCCGCTGTCGATCGGCGCGACCCGCCCCGTGCCGCTCGTGTACGACTTCTGGGGCTTCCCCGAGCACTACTACAGCGTCCGCTACGACGCGCCCGGCGCCCCGCAACTGGCCGATGACGTGCGCAAGCTCATTCCCGGCGTGCACCAGGACGAGGAGCGCGGCCTCGACCACGGCGCCTACGTCCCGCTCGTGGAGATGTACCCGGACGCCGACGTGCCGGTGCTCCAGATGTCCATGCCGACCCTGGACCCCGAGCGGCTCTTCGAGATCGGCCGGACGCTCGCCCCGCTGCGCGACCAGGGCGTCCTGATCGTCGGCAGCGGGTTCACCACCCACAACCTGCGCGCGATGAGCCCCGCCCCGGACGCCCCGCCGCCCGCCTGGTCCGCCGAGTTCGACGAGTGGGCGGACCGCGCCGTCGAGGGCGGCGACGTCGACGCGCTGCTCGACTTCCGCGCCAAGGCGCCCGCGGCGCGCCTCGCCCACCCGCGCACCGAGCACTTCGCGCCGCTGTTCGTGGCGCTCGGCGCGGACGCGGACGCGCCGTCCGGGCGCCGGTCCGTCATCGACGGCTACTGGTTCGGGATGGCGAAGCGCTCGTTCCAGTTCGGCTGACCGCGAGCATGCCATTGAGCCCGCCGGGCCGGAGGCCCGGGCGGGTCATCGAGGGCACGGTGACGGGCCCCGGGGGGGGTAGGGGCGCCCCCGCCCCGGCCCCCCGCCAACAC
>NZ_JBEYYT010000113.1:9749-11755 GCF_040645715.1 Spirillospora sp. NPDC046719
CTCTTCGCGCCGGGGGGCCGGGTGGCCGGGGGGTGCCTCCGCGGGCTGGGGCCGGGGCGGGGGGGTTTTCCGGCGCGCGGGCCCCCGTCCCGCCGGATCAGTCCTGGCGGGGCGTCACTTCATGTCGGCGAAGCCGGTGCGCCACGACGGGGTCTGCGGCTTCCAGCCCAGGCCGAGCGCCTTGGCGTTCGACACCGGACGCCCCGTCGTGGCCGCGTGCTTGCCGGCGCTGCCCGGCGTCGGGGCGCCGAGCGCCGCGCTGTACACCGGGAGCCACTCCGCGGTCGTCGCCGGCTCGTCGTCGACGATGTTGACCGGCCCGGCCGGCCAGTCCAGCGCCGCCAGCGCCGCCGCGGCCGCGTCGTCGGCGTGCACGAACGACGTCCACGCCGGCGCCAGCCGCAGGCTGCCCGCCTTCACCCGCTGCGCGATCGCGCCGTCCGGCGCGTACCAGGTGCCGGGCCCGTACAGCGCCCCGTACCGCAGCACGACGCCGCGCGGCATCTCGGCCACCGCGTGCTCCAGCGCCGCGATGCCCGCGTAGGGCGGCAGCGAGGAGTCCAGCGCGTCGGTCTCGGACGCGGGCGTCTCGCCCGCCAGGTACAGCCACGCGATGCTCTGCGCGATCATCGTCTCGACGCCGGCCGCCTTCGCCGCGTCGACCAGGTTGCGCGTGCCCTCGACGCGCAGCCGCGAGTTGGCCTCGAAGTCCTCACCGCTGAGATCGGTGAGCTGGTGGACGACCACGTCCGGCCGCGCCTCCGCGACGGCGGCGCGGACGGCGCCGGCGTCGAAGGCGTCCAGGACGACCGGCGCGGCGCCGAGCGCGGAGATGGAGCCGGTGCGCTCCTCGCGGCGTGTCGTCCCTGCGACCTCGTGGCCCGCCTGGACGAGCAGCGGGATCAGCCGGCGGCCGATGACTCCGGTCGCTCCGGCGAGGAAGATCTTCAAGGGGGTAACCTCCACGACTGTCACGCCTTTGTGGTCGTCTGACGGCAGGATAGGCAGAGTCCTGATCCAGGTCACGCGCGGCCCCGGCGCGGGCCGCCCCCCGTGGCCGCCGGACGACGGGCGGACGAGCCGCACCGCCCCGTGGAAGCTCGTCCGACATGAGGGTACCGCCGGAGACCGTCCGTGTGCGTTTCGTGCCCGGCGCGGGGGACAATTCTGTGCATGAACATCACTCTCGTCCGAGGTGACATCACCGAACAGGACGTCGACGCCGTGGTGAACGCGGCGAACTCGTCGTTGCTCGGCGGCGGCGGGGTCGACGGGGCGATCCACCGCAGGGGCGGCCCGGAGATCCTGGACGAGTGCCGCAAGCTGCGTGCCGCGCAGTACGGCGGCGGACTGCCGACCGGGCAGGCGGTCGCGACGACGGCGGGGCGGCTGCCGGCCCGCTGGGTGATCCACACGGTCGGGCCGGTCTACTCCCGGTCCGAGGACCGCTCGGGCCTGCTGGCCTCCTGCTACCGCGAGTCGCTGCGGGTCGCCGACGAGCTGGGCGTCGCGTCGATCGCGTTCCCGGCCGTGTCGGCGGGCATCTACGGCTGGCCGATGGACGACGCCGCCCGGATCGCGGTCGGTACGGTGCGGGCGGCGCAGACCAAGGTGTCGGACGCGCGGTTCGTGCTGTTCAGCGAGGACGCGTACGCGGCGTTCGAACGCGCCGTCGGGATGCCCTGAGGGGCTTCACCGCCGATCGGCCTTCTTCCGAAGGCTTCGCCGGCATGCCCCGGCGGGCGTCGCCGTCAGTCGTCCTTCTTCGGCGGCGGCACGACCAGCACGGGACGTCCCGCGTGGTGCAGGACCCGCGTCGACACGCTGCCGAGGATCATCGACCGGGCGCCCGCGAGGCCGCGCGAACCCGTCACGACCAGCGAGGCGTCCAGTTCATCGGCCACGTCGACGATCGCGGCCCACACCGGCCCGCCGCCGCGCTCGGCGCGCGGGGTCACCTGGGTCGCGCCGGCGGGGGCCGGCGGCGCCGGCGCCCCGGGGGGGCG
>NZ_JBEYYT010000113.1:11765-15775 GCF_040645715.1 Spirillospora sp. NPDC046719
CCCCGCGCGGCCCCCAGTACAGCGCCCCCGCCCAGGCCCCCGCCCCCCCCCGCCCCCCCCCGCCGCGCGGCGCGGGGGCACCGGGGGGGCGCGCGGGGGCCCGCGGGGCGCCCCCCGCCGGGGCGGCCCCGCGCCTCGGCCTGCTTCTCCTCCTCGAACTTGCCGTCGTCGCCCTGCTCGGCGGCGACCGGCACGGCGGCGGCGAGCGGCGCCCAGGTGATCTGGGTGAGCAGCGGCTCCCACACGCTGAGGATCACGATCGGTTCCGGCCGGAGGTGCTGCGCGGCGTATTCGATCGCGGTCTTCGAGTCTTCAGAACCGTCGAATGCAATCAGTACTGTCATACCGGAGATATCTCCAGATCAGCCTGCGGAATTCCCTCCGGGACCGCTCGTGATCAAGCTCTCACCCGGCCGCGGGCGCGCGCCCGGGGCCGGGCGGACCGGCGAACGCCTGCGCCACGTCCAGCCACCGGTCGGCGTCCGCGCCCGTCGCGACGACGGCGAGATCGGCCCGGTTGCGCCGCTGCGTGACCAGGTGGCAGAAGTCGAGCGCCGGCCCGGTGACCGACTGCGCCGCGCCGTCCGGGCCCCATGTCCACTTCTCGCCGCCCGGGCCGGTCAGCTTGACGCGGAACTCCTCCGCGGGCGGCTCCAGGCCCCGGTTGCGGAACGCGAAGTCGCGGGTCCGGACGCCGATGTGCGCCACGTGCCGGAGCCGGGCCGACGGCTCGCGCCGGACGCCGAGCGCGTCCGCGACGTCCTCGCCGTGCGCCCACGTCTCCATCAGCCGCGCCGTCGCCATGGACGGCACGCTCATCGGCGGCCCGAACCACGGCAGCCGGGTCCCCGGCGGGACGGCGGCGAGCGCCCCGACCATGCGGCGGCGGCCGTCCCGCCACCGGGCGAGCAGGTCGGCGGGGTCCGCGGCCGCGCCCTCGCGGGCGCCCCGCTCGACGTAGCCGGCGGGATCCGCGACGGCCTGTTCGAGGTGGTGCGCGAACGCGTCGGCGTCGGTCGCGGCGTCGACCGCCTGCCCGTCCGTCCAGGCCAGGTGGGCGATCTGGTGCGCGATCGTCCAGCCCTCGGCGGGCGTCGGGTCCGCCCAGCGCGCGGCGGGCAGCGGCGCCACCAGGGCGTCGAGGGAGTCGCCTTCGGCGGCGAGGTCGGCGAGCAGGCTGTGCAGGTCCGGCATCCGACCAGGATTCCGTGCCGGACGCCGTCCCGTACAGCCCTGGACCGTCCCGAACAGAACGCGATTCAGTGCAGGAGCACGCCGGTCGGTCCGTGAGCGCGCGGGGCGCGGGCAGGCGGGTCAGTCCACGAGCGCGCGGGCGGCGGCGTAGTCGGCCTTGCCGTTGGGCAGCCGCAGCGAGCCGTCGGTCCGCACGAACGCCTTCGGGATCTTGTAGCGGGCCAGCCGGGCGGCGCAGCCCGCGCGCAGCGCGCCGTCCTCGGGGGCGGTCGCCGGGCGCAGCACCGCGACGATCTCGGTGCCCCAGCGCTCGCTCGGCCGGCCCACGACCAGCGCGTCCTCGACGCCGGGCAGCTCGCGCAGCACGCCCTCGACCTCCTCGGCGAACACCTTCTCGCCGCCGGTGTTGATCGTCGTCGCCTCGCGCCCGTGCACCTCGACGGTGCCGTCCGCCAGGTGGCGGGCCCGGTCGCCGGGCACGACGAGGCGGTCCCCGCCGATCGTCAGGAACGTGGCGGCGGTCTTGTCCGGGTCGCCGAGGTAGCCGAGCGGGATCGCGTCGCCGCCCTTGGCCAGCCAGCCCAGCTCGTCCTCGCCCGGTTCCAGCCTGCGGGTGCGGTCGGCGCTCAGTACCGCGCCGCCGGGCGCCATCGCGAACGTGCGGGCCTCCGCGCCGGCGCGGGTCACCGCGAAGCCGCTCTCCGACGAGCCGAGGACGTCGACGATCCGCGCGCCGGGCAGCAGGTCCAGCAGCCGCCGCTTCACCTCGGGGCTGATCGCCGCCGCCGAGTTGATCAGCGTGCGGAGCGTGCCCAGGTCGTGCGGGCGGCGCTCCAGCGCGTCCGCGACCGGCCGCGCGAACGCGTCGCCGACCAGCGGCATCCGGGTCGCCCGCTCGCGCTCGGCGGTCGCCATGAGGTCGGCCGCGTCCAGGCCGTCCACCCGGTCCGGGAAGATCACGCAGCCGCCGGCGCACCACGCGCCGAGGGCCGACCAGGTGCCGGCGCCGTGCATCAGCGGCGGGCCGACGACCACCCGCTGGTCGGTGCGCAGCGCCCGCGCGACCGCCTCGTCCAGGTCGTCGACGGGGGAGCCGTCGCGGCGGCGCATGCCGAGCGGTCCGAGCATCAGGTCGCCGATCCGCCACAGCACCCCCTTGGGCAGCCCGGTCGTCCCGCCGGTGTAGAGGATGTGCAGGTCGCCGGCCTCGGGCCGGACGCCGGGCAGGGGATCGGCGGACGCCGCCGCGAGGGCCGCCTCGTAGTCGAGGGCGCCGGGCAGCAGGCCGGCGCCGGACTCGTCCGCCACCTGGAGGAGCAGCGGGGGGACGCCGAGGCGCTTCACGACCCGCTCGATCGCCTCGGCGAACCGCGCGTGGTACATGATCGCGGCCGGGCGCGCGTCGGCGAACAGCTGCGCCAGCTCGTCGTTCACGTACCGGTAGTTGACGTTGAACGGGGCGACGCGGGCCTTGTGCGCGCCGACCAGGCCCTCGACGTACTCGGGGCCGTTGTGCAGATAGAGCGCCAGGTGATCGTGCGGCGACTCCCACGGCTCGGCCGCGCGCCGGTCGCCGCGGACGCCGAGCCCGTGCTCGTGCAGGACGTGCGCGAGCCGGCGCGTCCGCCCGGCGACCTCGCTCCAGCTCAGCCGCCGGTCGCGCCAGACCATCGCCTCGCGGTCGGGAACGGCGGCGGCGACGGCCTCGTGCAGGGTCGCCAGGTCGAGCTGGGGCATGCGGCTCTCCTCCGGGGGACGCGGGCGGGACGGGTGCGGGTCGGGTGCGGGTCGGGGACGCGCGTCGGAGGTCAGCGTAAACGACCACTTACCGTCGTGACCGAATCGGGTTCGATTACCGGCATGTCGCGCCAAACACCGACAATCTGCAGGTGGTCGGATCGCAAAAGCCCGTCGGGGAGGTGACCCGCGGCACCACCAACCCCAACCGCCTCCGCCGGATCGACCGCTGGATCGCCGCCACGCAGGCCGCCGCGCTGCGCGCGGGCGACCGCCCCCTCGCCGTCGACCTCGGCTACGGCGCGTCCCCCGTCACCACCTACGAGCTCTACACGCGGCTGCGCGCGGTCTCGCCCCGGCTGGAGGTCGTCGGCATCGAGATCGAACCCGACCGCGTCGCCGCGGGCCACGCCTTCCTCGGCAGGACCGGACCGCACGACGGGCTCTCGTTCCGGCGCGGCGGCTTCGAGGTGCCCGTGCCGCGCAGGCCCGTCCTGATCCGCGCGTTCAACGTGCTCCGCCAGTACGACGAGGCCGCGGCGTGGCGCGCCTGGGAGCGGCTGTGCTCGCGGCTCGCGCCCGGCGGCGTCCTCGTCGAGGGCACCTGCGACGAGATCGGGCGCCGCGCCGTCTGGGTCGCGCTCGGCTCCGAGGGGCCGCGGACGATCACCTTCGCGGCCCGTCTCCCGGCCCTCGACCGCCCGTCCGACTTGGCCGAACGCCTCCCGAAGACGCTGATACACCGCAACGTGCCCGGCGAACCCGTGCACGACCTCCTCGCGGCGTTCGACCGCTGCTGGGCGACGGCCGCGCCGCACTCGGCGTTCGGCCCCCGCGCCCGCTGGATCGAGGCGGTCCGGCTGCTCGCCCGGACCCATCCCGTCCTCACCCGCCCGCCCTACGGCGGCCGCCGGCGCTGGCGCCTCGGCGAGCTGACCCTCCCCTGGACGGCCGTCGCCCCCCGCACTTCTGGTTGAGCCGCGGGGGGGGGGCGGCGCCGGCGGGGGGGGGGGGGCGCCCCGCCCCCCCCCCGCCCGGCCGGCCGCGGCGGGGGGGCGGGGGGGGGGCGCCCGGGGGCC
>NZ_JBEYYT010000113.1:15785-25239 GCF_040645715.1 Spirillospora sp. NPDC046719
GTTGAGCCGCGGCGGGTCGCCGTCACGGACGGGCTCATGACGCCGACCCGCCGCACGCCGACGCGTCAGCCTTCGCGGTGCAGCCTGTGCGGGGCCGCCTGGACGCGGGGCTGGACGTCGATCCGGTCGATGTTGACGTGCGGAGGGCGCGTCACCGCCCACGCGACGCAGTCCGCGACGTCCTCCGCCACCAGCGGCTCCGGGACGCCCTCGTACGGCTTCGCCGCCCGCGCCTCGTCGCCGCGGAACCGGACCAGCGAGAACTCCTCCGTCTTCACCAGCCCCGGCGCGACCTCGGTGATCCGGACCGGCTTCGCCACCAGCTCCAGCCGCATGACCTCGTTCACCGCGTACGCGGCGTGCTTGGCCGCGTTGTACCCGCCGCCGCCCTCGTACGGGACGTGCGCCGCGAGCGAGGTGATGTTCACCACGTGCCCCGCGCCGCTCTCGATCAGCTTCGGCAGCAGCGCCTTCGTCACCCGGACGAGCCCGAGCACGTTCGTCTCGTACATGGCCCGGTAGTCGTCGAGGTCGGCGGTCTCGACGGTGTCGAGGCCGAGCGCGCCGCCCGCGTTGTTGACGAGCACGTGGCAGGCCCCGACCGCCGCGACCAGCGCGTCCACCGACTCCTGGGAGGTCACGTCGAGGGTGAACGGCACGATCTTGGCCGCGCCCGGGACCTCCTCGGAGATCTCCTTGGCGAGCCCGTCGAGGCGCTCGCGGCGCCGCGCCGCCAGGACGACGTTGAAGCCCTCCGCCGCCAGCCGCCTGGCCGTGGCGGCCCCGATTCCGCTGCTTGCTCCGGTCACTACCGCGGTCTTACGCATGCGTCCAGCCTCCCAGGTGCGGGCCTGGCGCCGGCCGGTGAGGTCGATCACTGTGGCGAGAAGTGACGATTGTCCCCCTTCCTGAGGGAACAGGTAACCCGCTCGATAGGTTGCACTACCGGAGGTGGTGTCCGGTGTCGCGTCGTATCAACCGAGTTGCGACGGTCAGTGTTCATACTTCCCCCCTCGACCAACCCGGTACCGGCGACGCGGGCGGCATGAACGTCTACATCGTCGAGGTGGCCAAACGGCTGGCCGCCCGCGGCGTCGAGGTGGACATCTTCACCCGCGCGACCTGCCGCGCCCTGCCCCCCGTCGCCGAGCTCGCCCCCGGCGTCCTCGTCCGGCACGTCGTCGCCGGCCCGTTCGAGGAGCTCGACAAGAGCGAGCTGCCCCGCCAGATGTGCGGCTTCACCTCCGGCCTGCTGCGCACCGAGGCGTCCTACGACCCCGGCCACTACGACCTTCTGCACACCCACTACTGGCTTTCCGGCCAGGCCGGATGGGCGGCCAAGCAGCGCTGGGGCGTCCCGCTGGTGCACTCGATGCACACCATGGCCAAGGTCAAGAACGCCGCGCTCGCCGACGGCGACAAGCCCGAACCGGACGAGCGCGTCCTCGGCGAGGAGCAGGTCGTCGCCTCCTCCGACCAGCTCGTCGCCAACACCCGCGAGGAGGCCGACGAGCTGATCGGCCTGTACGGCGCCGACCCGCGCCGCGTCGCCGTCGTCAGCCCCGGCGTCGACCTGTCGGTGTTCCGCCCCGAGTCCCCGATCCTCGCCCGCAGCACCGGGCTCCTCCCGCACCGCACCGGCCCCGCCCGCCGCCGCCTCGGCCTGCCCCGCGAGGCGTACGTCCTGCTGTTCGTCGGCCGCATCCAGCCCCTCAAGGCCCCCGACGTGCTGCTGCGCGCCGCCGCCCGCATGCTCGCCGACGACCCGTCGCTGCGCTCCCGGCTCGTCGTCGCCGTCGTCGGCGGACCGAGCGGCTCCGGCCGGTGCCGCCCCGAGGGCCTGCAGTCCCTCGCCGCCGAACTCGGCATCGCCGACGTCGTCCGGTTCGAGCCGCCGGCCCCGCAGGCCGACCTCGCCGACTGGTACCGCGCCGCGGACGTCACCGTCGTCCCGTCGCACAGCGAGTCGTTCGGCCTCGTCGCCGTCGAGTCCCAGGCGTGCGGGACGCCCGTCGTCGCGGCAGGCGTCGGCGGGCTCCGCACTGCGGTCGCGGACGGCGAGTCCGGCGTCCTGGTCTCCGGGCACGACCCGGCGGACTACGCCGCCGTCCTGCGCCGCCTGCACGCCGAGCCCGGCCGCCACAACCGCCTCGCGCGCGGCGCCGTCCGCCGCGCCCAGGACTTCGGGTGGGACGCCACCGTCGACCGCCTCCTGGACGTGTATACCGGTGCCATGTCGCTACCGGCCGTCCGCCTCGCACCGCCAGCCCTTTCCCCGCAGCTCACCGCGGAGGTCACGGCATGAGCGGCAGCGAACCGGGGGGTCCCTCGAAGGGAGAACGCATGAGCGGCACCGTCGAGACGATCCGGGACGCGCTGCGGGCCGCCGAGCTGGAGTTCGACGAGCCGCGCGAGAACGCGTTCTTCGTCAAGCTGCCCGGCCAGCACAAGCTCGCCACCATGACCTGGCTGATCGTCGGCGACCACAGCCTGCACGTCGAGGCGTTCTTCTGCCGCCGCCCCGACGAGAACCACGCCGAGTTCTACCGGTTCCTGCTGGAGAAGAACGGCCGCATGTACGGGGTCGCGTTCGCCCTCGACGACGTCGGCGACGTCCACCTCGTCGGGAAGGTCCCGCTGGAGTCCGTCAGCGCTGACGAGATCGACCGGCTGCTCGGCTGCGTCCTGACCTACTCCGACGAGAACTTCGACAAGGCCCTCGAACGCGGGTTCAAGTCGTCGATCCAGCGGGAGTGGGACTGGCGCGTCAAGCGCGGCGAGAGCCTCGCCAACCTGCGGGCCTTCGCGTCCTTCGCGGACCCGGCCAATCGCGAGTAGATCCGCGCGTCCCGATAGGCTCTGCACCATGGCGACCCTGGTATTGCTCCGGCATGGCGAAAGCGTCTGGAACGCGGAAGACCTGTTCACCGGCTGGGTGGACGTCGACCTGTCCACGAAGGGTGAGAGCGAGGCGACCCGCGGCGGCGACCTGCTGCTCGACGCCGACATCACGCCCGACGTGGTGCACACCTCCCTGCTGAAGCGGGCCATCCGCACCGCCAACATCGCGCTGGACGTCGCGGACCTGCTGTGGATCCCGGTCAAGCGCTCCTGGCGGCTCAACGAGCGCCACTACGGCGCCCTCCAGGGCAAGAACAAGGCGCAGACGCGCGAGGAGTTCGGCGAAGAGCAGTTCATGATCTGGCGCCGGTCCTACGACACCCCGCCGCCGCCCATCAAGGACGACGACCCGCTGTCCCAGGTGAACGACCTGCGCTACGCGGAGCTGCCGTCCGAGCTGATCCCGCGGTCGGAGTGCCTCGCCGACGTCGTGGACCGGCTGCTGCCGTACTGGTACGACTCGATCGTCCCGGACCTCGCCGCCGGCAAGACCGTCCTGGTCGCCGCGCACGGCAACTCGCTGCGCGCCCTGGTCAAGCACCTGGACGACGTCTCCGACGAGCAGATCGTCGGCCTGAACATCCCGACCGGGATCCCGCTCGTCTACGAGCTGGACGACGACTTCGCCCCGCTCAAGCGCGGCGGCGAGTACCTCGACCCGGCCGCCGCGAAGGCCGCCATCGAGGCCGTCAAGAACCAGGGCGGCGGTAAGAAGCCCGCCGCGCCGAAGAAGGCCGAGCCGAAGAAGGACGCGCCGAAGGCCCGGCGGGGCCGCAAGAAGTAGACCGCCGATCGGGGCCGCCGGCGACGGCGGCCCCTCACGACGCGAACTCGATGCAGAGCGGTCCGAGCACGGCGCCGAGCCCGAGGAACGACAGGGGCCCGGTCACCCAGGCGGACGCCCGCGCCTGCGGGAAGGTCGCTCCGGCCTTCTCCAGTTCGCGGCGCAGGTCCCCGAAGGGCTCCCAGTCCCGGGCGGGCAGCGGCACCAGCGCCACCGGTGTGTACGCGAAGGTCCCCACCACGGTCAACGTGGTCGCGAGCCATCCGCCGAAGGCCGCGTGCACGGCGTATTGCACGAGGCCGTGGATCGCCATGCACGCGAGGTAGAGCAGGAGCGACAGCAGGGCAGCGGACGCGGTGCCGTGCGCGATGCGGAAGACCGGCCCCCAGAGCCGGCCGATGACCCGGGAGCGCGTCACGAAGGCCAACAGGGTGGCGGCCATCAGGACGCCGACGATGCTCCACGTCGCACCAGCGCTCACCCTTTGATGATCGCAGAACGGGCCTTTCCCGATAAGCCTCCCGTAACGGCCGCCCTTGGCCGCGTCCCCGCCTCCGTCCCCGCCCGCGCCGCCGTCCCGGCGGCGCCTTCCCCGCTCCCCGCTCATGATCGTTAACGGGGTACTGTGGCGCGATGGCATGCCGCATCACCGAGCTGGTCATCGACTGCCGGGACCCCGAGACCCTCGCCGAGTTCTGGTGCGCGGTGCTCGACTACGCCGTCCTGGAGCGCGATGACAACGGCGACATCGAGATCGGGCCCGCCGGAACCGGGCTGGGCGAGGGCGACCTCAGGCTGGTGCTCAGCCGCAGCGACGAACCGAGGCGCGGCAAGCTGCCCCTGCATCTCGACGTGAACGCGACCGACCGCGACCAGGACGAGGAGCTCCAGCGGCTGTTCGACCTCGGCGCGCGGACCGCCGACGTGGGGCAGACGGGCGAGGAGTCCTGGCACGTCCTCGCCGACCCGGAGGGCAACGAGTTCTGCCTGCTCCGCCGGAGGGTGAAGCCCGCGCCGCGTTGAGCGTGGTCGTGCTGAGCGCGGCCGCGCCGACCGTTACCGCGCCGGGGACGCGGAGCGTCGGCGGAGGGGCGGGGTGGCGGCCGCCACGGCGGCGACGGCGCCGAGGCAGAGCAGTCCGCCGCTGACGGCGGCCGCGGTGCCGGACGTGGCGTCCGCGACCAGCCCGGCGCGCAGGTTGCCGAGGTCGGGACCGGCCTGCCCGACGATCTGCTCGGCGGCGCCGACCCGGCCGAGGAGCTCGGCCGGGGTGCCGAGCTGGACGACGGTGCCCCGCGACACCACGGAGACGGTGTCGGCGGCGCCCGCCAGGACCAGGCAGGCGAGGCCCGTCCACGGGTCCGGCGCCAGGCCGAACAGCACGAGCGCGGCGCCCCAGCCGGCGGATCCGGCGAGCATGACCCGGCCCGGATGGGGGAGCCGGGTGAAGGTGCCGGAGAGCAGCGACGCGGCGACGCCGCCCGCCGCGATCGCGGTGAGGAACAGTCCGAGCGTGCGCGGGTCGTCGCCGAACCGCTCCGCGTTGATCAGCGGGAACAGGCTGACCGGCATCGACAGCACGGTGACGGCCAGGTCGGTGAGCAGGGCCCCGCGGATCACCGGGGTCCGGACGAGGAACGCCAGGCCGTCCAGCACCCCGCGCAGTCCGGGACGCGCGGGCTCGCCGCCCGGAGGCATCGGCGGCAGTCCGAACGCGCCGTAGAGCGCGGCGGCGAACGTGAGCGCGTCGATCAGGTAGCAGCCGCCGACGCCGAGGCCGCCCACGATCAGCCCGCCCAGCGCGGGCCCGACCAGCATGGCGCCCTGGAAGGCGATCCGCCGCAGCGCCAGTCCGGCGGCCACCTGCTTCTTCGGCAGCAGCCGCGGGATGAAGGCGCGCGAGGCGGGCCCGCCGCCCGCGGCGAAGCAGGACTGCACCGCGACCACCCCGAGGACCCCGGCCGGGGGGAGGTGCCCGAGGACACCCTGGAGCGCGAGGGCGAGCGAGCACGCCGTCTGCCCGGCCGTCGTGAGCAGGTAGAACCTCCGGCGGTCCACGCGGTCGACGAGCGATCCCGCGAAGAGCCCGAGCGCGACGAGCGGAACCGCCTGCGCCAGGCCGACCGCGCCGGTCCAGGTGGTGCTCCGCGTCGCCTGCCAGACCTGGAACATCACGGCGACGAGCGTCATCTGCCCGCCGAACCCGGAGAGCGTCTGCCCCGCCCACAGCCGCCGGAAGGCGGGCGACGCGCGCAGCGGCGCGACGTCGAGCAGCATGTTCCTCAGTGCCATGCGCGATCGCCCTCCCGGGCGTGGGGATCGCGGGGCGGATCCTGCGGACGGGGCCGAGGCGGACCCTACAGGGCGAGGGCCGGGGTCTCCAGGGCGGCTTCGTGGGCCACCGGGCGAGGCCGGGTTCGAGGCAGGTGATGGCCTGGTCGACGATGGCGACGATCAGGCCGACCGCCCTGGAGTAACCCTCGGGCTCAGGAGCCGACCTGCTCCAGGGGGCGTTCGGGGTCGGCGGACGTGCGGCGGTCACGGCGCAGGATGGCGAGCGCGATGCCCAGGCCCGCGACGGTGAGGGCCGCCCCGACCAGGTACAGCGAGCGGGCGCCGGGACCGTGGTCGATGACGGCGCCGCCGAGCCAGCCCGCGAAAGCGGCGGCGACCTGGAAGCCCGAGGCGTTGCCCGCGACGGCCAGCGTCGGCGCGGCGCCCGCGGCGCTCAGCACGCGGGTCTGCATGCCCGGGATGATCGCGAACGCGAGCACCCCCAGGACGAAGACCAGCGGGACGGCGAGGAGCCGCACGCCCCCGGCGGCCCAGAACAGCACGAGGACGGCCGCCAGCGCGGCGAGCAGGCCGGCCAGCGACGGCATCAGGGCCCTGTCCGCGAGCCGGCCGCCGAGGAAGTTCCCCGCGACCGCGCCCGCCCCGTACACCAGCAGCAAGGCGGGTACGGCGCCTTCGCCGAAGCCGCTGACGCCGGTGAGCAGCGGTGCGATGTAGGAGAAGACGGTCACCACGCCCACGTTGCCGACGGCCGTGAGCGCGATGGCGAGCCGGACGTCGCGGCCCGCGAAGACGCGCAGCTCGCCGCGGACCGAGCCGGCGGGGGCCGGGATCGCGGGGACGAACCGCAGCACCATCAGCAGGCCGGCGAGGGTGACGGCGGCGACGGCCGCGAACGCGGCGCGCCAGCCGAGGTGCTGGCCGACGAGCGTGCCGAGCGGGGTGCCGAGGACGATGCCGAGGTTCATCCCGAGGGCGACCTTCGCGACGGCCGAGGCCTGCCTCCCCTCGGCGGCCGTGGAGACGGCGGTGGCGATGGCGACGGCGAAGAACGTCGCGACGACGAGCCCGGCGGTGAACCGGGCGGCCAGCAGCAGCCCGTAGCCGGGCGCCGCCGCCGAGCCGAGGTTGGCGAGCACGGACACGGTCACGAGCCCGGCGACGAGGGGGCGGCGGGGCAGCCGCGCCGTCAGCGCGGTGACGACCGGACCGCCGACGATCATGCCGAGCGCGTAGGCGGTGACCAGCCGGCCGGCGGCGGGCACCGGCACCGCGAGCCCGGCGGCGACGTCGGGCAGGATGCCCGCGATCACGAACTCGCCGGTGGTGAGGCCGAAGACCACCAGCATCAGGGACAGCAGAGGGAGGGGCACGCGCAGCTCCATGTAGTTCGAACTCATATAGTTCGAACTATCATTATCATGACTCGAATCAGGTCGGGTAGACTTCCGGTATGGCCCAGCAGCCCGCGCCGGCGGCGGACGACATCGACCGGGACGTGTGCAAGCTCGTCCACCGGTTCGTGCAGCGGCTCGACGTCCACGTGCGGCGCGTCGCCGAGGACATCGGCATGACCGCGTCCCAGGTCGTCGCGCTCCGCGAGCTGTCCGAGCCGATCACGGCGCGCGAGCTGGCCGTCCGGATGGCGTGCGAGGCGTCCAACGCGACGTTCGTGCTCGACCGGCTCGAAGCGCAGGACCTGATCGAGCGCCGGCCCCACCCCACCGACCGGCGCGCCAAGCAGATCGTCCTCACCCCGGCGGGCGAGCGGGCCCGCGCCGGCGTCCTCGACCGCCTCGGCGCGCACTCCCCGCTGGCCGCGCTCGCCGACGACAAGCAGGAGGCCCTGCGCGACCTGCTCCGCGACCTGCTGGCCGACGACTGAGCACCCGCGCCCCGCGCCCGGCGTGAACCCGCGCCCCTCGCCGAACGGCGCGGGTCAGGCGAGGTTGGTGCGGGTCCGGCGACGGTCAGGCGAGGTCGGCGAGGGTGTCCCGGAAGCGGTGGACGAGCGGGTCGGTCTCGTCGGCGCGCCAGACCAGGTAGAGGGTCGTGTTCGTGCCGGCGAGCGGGCGGGGCGTCACGCCGACGCGGCGCAGCGCGCGGTGCGAGTCGGGCATCACCGCGCCCCCGAAGCCGGCCGCGACCAGGGCGAGGACGGTCTGCACGCTGCGGCCGCGCGCGCCGATCCGGGGCACGACGCCCGCCTGCTCGCACAGCGCGAGGATCTCGTCGTGGGAGTGCGGCGACACCTCGCGCGGCCACAGGACGAGCGGGATGCGGCCGAGCGCGTTCAGCGGCGCGGGGCCCGGCGCGTGCGCGAGCGGGTGCGCGGACGGCAGGAACAGGGTGAGCGGCTGGTTCCACCACGGCCGGGTGGCGAGCCGCGCGTCGCGGGACGGGAGCCGCTGGACGGCCAGGTCGAAGCGCCCGTCGAGCACGCCGTCCGACATCTCGGCGTCGTTGAAGCTCTCCTCCAGCCGCAGGTCGACGCGGGGGAGTTCGCGGCGGAGCCGGCCGAGCGCGCCGCCGAGCGGCCCGTTGATCCCGGACCCGGCGAACGTCACCGTCACGCGCCCGGCGAGGCCCTGCGCGGCGAGCCGGACGTCCTCCAGCGCCGCCTCCGCCTCCGCCAGCACCACCGAAGCGCGCTTCACCAGCGCCTTTCCGGCGGCGGTCGGAGTGAGGCCGCGCCCCTCGCGGACGAACAGCTCGGTGCCGAGGCGGCGTTCCAGCTCGCGCAGCTGCCGGCTGAGGGTCGGCTGGGTCAGCCGCAGGCGGCGGGCGGCGCCGCTGACCGAGCCCTCCTCGGCGATCGCGACGACGTAGCCGAGCATCCGCAGATCCATCCATGCCTCCCAAGCATGGGAAGTATATCTCCGCATGCCTTAGAGGCAGCCGACGCGGTTTTCCGGGCCACGATCTAGTCATCGCAACCGCTTCAAGGAGGACGAGATGAACCGCGAAGAGCGCTACCGGTACGGGATGAAGGTCCTGGAGCAGGTCGACGGGGAGGCCGGGCAGCGGGTCGTCGACTCGCTCGCCGACGTCTCGCCCGAGCTGGGCCACCAGGTCGTCGCGTGGGCGTTCGGCGACATGTACGCCCGGCCGGAGCTGCCCGCCCGCGACCGCCAGCTCGTCACGCTCGGCGTGCTGGCGGCGCTGGGCGGCTGCGAGATCGAGCTGGAGGTGCACATCAACGCCGCGCTGAACGTCGGCCTGACCGCCACGGAGGTCGCCGAGGCGCTGCTGCACACGGCCGTCTACGCGGGTGTGCCCCGGTCGGTCAACGCGACGCTCGTGGCCAAGAAGGTGTTCGGCGAGCGCGGCCTGCTGCCGATCAGCAACCTGTCGTGACCGCGTGGCCGGGCCCTTCCGAGGCGTCTTCCGGACGGGCCCGGAGGGTCAGGTGAGCGCCGGTTCCGGGGCGCGGTCGGCGGTGGCGGCCCGCCCGGCGCGGCCGCGCCGGGCGCC
>NZ_JBEYYT010000114.1:0-357 GCF_040645715.1 Spirillospora sp. NPDC046719
GGGCCGAAGCCGATCGTGGCCAAGCCGGTCGCCGCTCCGGCGCCGTCGATGAAGAAGCCGGAGCCGGACGGCCCGGCCACGGGCACGGGCCCGCAGGTCCCGCCGCCCGCGAAGGCGCCGCGTCCGATCGAGGACACCGACGGCGGACCGTCCGGCGGCCCCTCAGGCGGCCACGCCCCGATCGTCCCCCCGGCCCCGCGCGGGCCCGCCGACCCGAGCTGATCCCCAGCCCCGGCGGAAACGTCAACCCGCTCCCCGAACGGTGGGCCCCGCCCCGGCCCGGGGCCCCCCGCGTGCGGGCCCCGCCGTCCGGACCCCGCGGAACTTAGGACCATGGCGCATACAGGGTGGCGAACG
>NZ_JBEYYT010000114.1:367-25195 GCF_040645715.1 Spirillospora sp. NPDC046719
CCCTTGCCGGGCGCACCGTTCGTGCTTCCGCGGCCGTCCGGACGGAGCGGAAATCGCGACATAGGATCATCCGGGTGAGCAAGAGGACCACGACGCGCAACGGGACCGCCCGCCCGATCCGGCTTCTCGGCGACCCGGTGCTGCGCACCGCGTGCGACCCCGTGCGGACGTTCGACGCGTCCCTGGAGAAGCTGGTCGACGACATGTTCGTCACGATGTACGAGGCGGACGGCGCGGGCGTGGCCGCGAACCAGGTCGGCTCCGGCCTGCGGCTGTTCGTGTACGACTGCGAGGACGACCGGGGCCGCCGGCACGTCGGCCACGTCGTCAACCCGGTGCTCGTGGCCGCCGACGGCGGGCTGCTGGTGGAGTCCGAGGGGTGCCTGTCGCTGCCGGGCCTGCGGTTCGACACGCCGCGCCACGCGCACGCGGTCGTGGAGGGCGTGGACGCGAAGGGCCGGCCCGTCCGCGTGGAGGGGACCGGGTACTTCGCCCGCTGCCTGCAGCACGAGTGCGGGCATCTCGACGGCGAGGTCTACATCGACGTGCTGTCCGGCGACGCGCGGCGCGAGGCCATGCGCGCGATCCGGGACCTCCAGCGCCCCTGAGCCCGGCCTCCCCCGGACCCCCAGCGCCCCTGTGCGCGTCCCCCTGAGCCTGGTCGGGCCCGGAGCGCGGCTCAGTCGGCGTCGAGCGGGAGGAGCACGCGGAAGGTCGCGCCCTCGCCCGGGGTCGAGTCGACCTCGACCGACCCCTCGTGCGCGGCGACGAGCGCGGCGACGATGGCGAGACCGAGGCCGGTCCCGGTCCGGCCGCCCTCGCGGGAGCGGGACGCGTCGGCGCGGTAGAAGCGCTCGAAGACGCGTTCGGCCTGGTCGGGCGAGAGGCCGGGGCCCTCGTCCGCGACCTCCAGCTTGGCGGCGGGCGCCCCGCGCAGGGTGCCCGGGGACAGGCGCACCTCCACCGGCGTGCCCGGCGGCGTGTGCGCCACCGCGTTCGTCAGCAGGTTGCCGAGGACCTGCCGCAGGCGCGGCTCGTCCCCGCGCACCTGGTAGGCGAGACCGCCCTCGACCGACAGCTCGATCCGGCGGTCCGGCGCGACGACCCGGGCCTCCTGCACCGAGTCGGCGGCGACGGCGAGCAGGTCGACGGGCCGCCGCTCGATGGGCCGCTGGCGGTCGAGGCGGGCGAGCAGCAGCAGGTCCTCGACGAGCAGGCCCATCCGGCCGGCGGTCTCCTCGATGCGGCCGATCATCCGGCCGATCTCCTCGGGGGTGCGGGCGGCGCCCTGCCGGTAGAACTCGGCGAAACCGCGGATGGCGGTGAGCGGGGTGCGCAGCTCGTGGCTCGCGTCGGCGACGAAGCGGCGCATCCGCTCCTCGGACCGGCGGGCCGTCTCCTCCGAGCGCCGCGCCGCCGCCTCCGACTCGGCGCGGGCGCCGAACGCCGCCTCGATCTGCGCGAGCATCGCGTTCAGGGACCGTCCGAGCCGGCCCATCTCGGTGCGCGGGTCGGCCTCCGGGACGCGCCGCGACAGGTCGCCGGCCGCGATCGCGCCGGCGGTCTCCTCCACCTCGGCGAGCGGGCGCAGGCTCGCGCGCACCACCCACACCCCGAGGACGACCAGCACGGCGAGGACCAGCAGCCCGACGATCACGTCGATGGCGATGAGCCGGTTCACGGTCCGCTGGATCTCCGCCAGGCTGACCGCGATGAGGACGGTGGCGCCGGTGCCGGGGATCGGCTCGGCGAGGACCCGCCAGTTCGTGCTCGACCCGCCCGTCCCGGACACGGTGAACGGCCGGTCGATCCGGCCGGTGACGTCGGCGGGCAGCTTGGGGTAGCCGCGCTCGCCCACCGCGAGGCTCTGCCCGATCGGGCGGCCGTTGCTCCCGCGGACCTGCGCGTACATCTCGCTGGGCACCCGGACGTTCAGGTTGTAGTGCCCCTGGACCTGCTCGGTCACCTGGATGATCACATGCCCGACCGAGGAGCGCAGCTGGTCGTCGGCGCGCCCGACGAGGTACTGGCGCAGCACGGAGGCGCCGGCCGCGCTCATCACGGTCATCCCGAGGGTGACCAGGACGAGCATGCCGGCGATGAGCTTCATCTGCAGCGGCGACCGCGACCACAGCCCGCGGATCCAGGAGTTCCCTCGCGGGCGCCGCGTCCCCCGCGGCGGCTCGTCGGCCCCCGTCCCGCCCGGGTACGGGCCGTACGGCATGCCGGCCGCGTGCGCGCCGCCCGTCGCAGCCCGCCGGTCGCCTGGCGGCGGTCCCGGTTCCATGACCGGCCGGTCGCCGGGCGCCGGGCCCGCGGGGTGCGCGGGGAGCGCGCCGGGGCCGGGGACGCGGGGCTCCATCAGGCCGGGGGCTCTCTCAGGACGTAGCCGACGCCCCTCAGCGTGTGGATGAGGCGGGGCTCGGCGTTGTCGACCTTGCGGCGCAGCGCGGACACGTAGGACTCGACGATGCCCGCGTCGCCGCGGAAGTCGTAGTTCCACACGTGGTCGAGGATCTGGGCCTTGGACAGGACGCGCCCGGCGTTCGCCATGAAGTAGCGGAGCAGCTTGAACTCGGTCGGCGACAGCTGCACCGCCTTGCCGCCGCGCCAGACCTCGTGGCTGTCCTCGTCCAGCTCGACGTCCGCGAACACCATCCGGGGCGGGGGCTCGGCGACGCCGCCGCGGAAGCGCCGCAGGACGGCGCGGATGCGGGCGATGACCTCCTCCAGGCTGAACGGCTTGGTGACGTAGTCGTCGCCGCCGATCGTCAGCCCCTTGATGCGGTCCTGGACCGCGTCGCGCGCGGTGAGGAACAGCACGGGGGTGTGGTCGCCGCCGGACCGCAGCCGCCGCGCGACGTCGAAGCCGTCGATGTCGGGCAGCATCACGTCGAGGACGATCAGGTCGGGCCGGTGCCGGCGCGCGGACTGGACGGCGTCGGCCCCGTTGGTCGCGGTGAGCACCTCGAAGCCGGTGAAGCGCAGGCTGCCGGCCAGCAGCTCCAGGATGTTCGGCTCGTCCTCGACGACGAGCAGCGTCGCCTCGGGCGCCCGCACGCCCGCGTTCGCGTTCGCCGTCCGTTCAACCACTGACACGCTCTCCCTCCAGGGTCGCCTCCGAGGCTCGCACCCAAACCTGAATGTCCCCTGAAGGTGCGCCGAGCATTCCCTTCACCTGCGGCTCCCCGCCTCCGCCTCGACGGCGCGGATCAGCATGTCGAGCTCGGTGTCGAACACCTCGGCGGTGGTGATCTCGCGGAGGTGGGGTTCGGCGGCGCGCAGCCGGGGCAGGGCGCCGGGGCCGTCGCCGGCGGCGCGGCCGTGGGCGCCGAGGCTGGCGTTGCGGTGCCGGTCGATGGGGTCGCCGTGGGCCTCGCGGTGCATCCGGCCGAGGACGAGGTCGATGAAGACCAGGTAGTAGCGGACGGCGGCGCGCTCGTCGAGGCCGGCGTCGGCGAGGGTCGCGAGGATCGTCTCCACGAGCCGGAGGGCGCCGGGACCGTGGTCACCGCGGGTGACCAGGGCGTCGATGGTGCCGGGGTAGGCGCCGAGTTCGCGGCGCAGGCCGTCGGCGATGCGGCGGAGGCGGCCGGGCCAGGGGCCGGCGCCGAGGTCGGGCGGGACGATGTCGTGCGCCGCGATCGCGTCCATGACGAGCGCGACGAGCTCGTCCTTGCCGGAGACGTGCCGGTAGAGGGCCATGCGGGAGACGCCGAGGTCGGCGGCGAGGGCGCGGATGGTGAGGGCGCCGAGGCCGTCCCGGCGGGTGATCTCGAGGGCGGCGGCGACGATCTGCGCGCGGCTGATGCTGCCCCAGGGCCGCCGCTCCCGAGCGGGCGGGTCGGGCGGATCGGACGGCCCGGCGGGCGGATCGGACGGCCCGGCGGGCGGGCGGTGCGGGCCGGACTCGGACATGCGGAGAACCGTAGCCGAACATCTTGCGGACGCCTGTCCGCAAGATTTAGGTTCGCCTTACCTAACCTCGATCGGAAAGGCGGATCCGATGCCCGGAGGGCCGGAACGGAAGGGGATGGTCGCGGCGCTGCTGGCCGCCGCGTTCCCCGCGAGCCTCGCGCAGACGATCGTCATCGCCGCGCTGCCCGTGCTGCGGGACGAGCTGGACGCCCCCGCCGCGCAGGTGACCTGGACGCTCACGGCGTTCATGCTGGCCGGGGCCGTCGTCACGCCGATCGCCGGGCGGCTCGGCGACCTGTACGGGCACCGCCGGATCCTGGTGGCCTGCCTGCTGCTGTTCACCGCCGGGACGGTCGCCGCGGGCCTCGCCGCGTCCGCGCACTCCTTCGGGTGGCTGGTGGCGGGACGCGCCGTCCAGGGGACGGGCTCGGGCGCGTTCCCGCTCGCGCTCGGGATCGCCCGGTCGGCGCTGCCGCCGCACCGGCTGCGCGGCGTGGTCGCGCTGGTCAGCGCCGTGTTCGGGATCGGCGGGTCGGCCGGGATGGTGGTCGCGGGCCCGCTCGTCGACGCCGCCGGGACGCCGTGGCTGTTCTGGGCGACGCTGGTCCTCGCCGCCGGCGCGCTCGCCCTGGCGACCCGGTTGCCGGCGACGCGGCCGGGCGGTTCCGGGCGGATCGACCCGGTCGGCGCGGTGCTGCTGTCGGCGACGCTGGTCTGCCTGCTGCTGGCGATCAGCCAGGGGCGCGCGTGGGGCTGGGGCTCGGCGCGGGTCATGGGGCTGTTCGCGGGCGCGGCCCTGGCGCTGGCCGCCTTCACGGCGGCTGAGCTGCGCGTCCGCGCGCCGCTGGTCGACCTGCGGCTGCTGCGCGGGCGCGGACCGGCCGCCACCACGCTGGCCACCCTGGTCGTGTGCGTGGCGATGTTCGGTTCCATCACGCTGATCCCGCAGTTCGTGCAGGCGCCGCGGGCGTCCGGCTACGGGTTCGGGCTCTCCGCCTCCGCGGCCGGGCTGCTGATGGTGCCGATGGCGGCGCTGATGCTGCTCGCCGGCCCGGCGGCGCCCCGGATCGCCCGCCGCGCCGGATCCCGCGTCCCGTTCCAGGCCGGGACGGTCTGCGCGGTCGCCGCGTTCACCCTGCTCGCGTGGGCGCACGGGGCGCTGTGGGAGGTGTACGCCGCCTGCGCGGTCATCGGGGTCGGCTACGGGCTGGCGTTCGCGGCCATCGGAAACCTCGTCGTGGAGAACGCGCCGCCCGGGCAGACCGGGGTGGCGACGGGCGTCAACACGATCGTGCGGACGGTCGGGGCCGCCGTCGGCGCGCAGGCCGTCACCGCGATCCTCGCGGCGCGCACCGCGCCCGCGGCGAAGCTCCCGCCGGAGTCGGGCTACACCGGGGCGTTCGCGGTGCTCGCCGTGATCGCGGTCGCGGCCCTCGGCGTCGCCGCCGCGATCCCGCGCGGTCCCGGGGGCGCGCGGGATCCTCGGGAAGAGCGGGGCGTGGATTCAGGGAACGTTCAGGTACGTGCGCTTGAGTAGTCGGCACAGGGCGCGCCCCGGTCCGGACAGGGACCGGATCCCCGCGCCCTGGCCACTCCTCCTCGCCACCGCGGCCGAGAGGGCGACACGCCGCACGCCCTCCCGGCCGCGGTTTTTTGACGCCGGCCTTATCCAGCACACTTTCAGGCCGGATCCAGGTGGGCTCCAGACCCCCGGCGCAGATTCGTATGCGACGGCGAGACGAGGGAGTTCACATGGACGCCGGAAGGCCCGAGGAGCCACAGCAGCACAGTTGGGATCGGCACGTCGCGGGATCCGAGCGGCACGCGCCATCCGAGCGGCCCGCGGCACCGGGGCACGCCGGAGGCCCCGAGCGCCCCGATCTCACCCCGCCCGGACAGCCGCACCAGCGGCAGCCGCAAGACCAGCCGCTGCTCGGGGAGGCTGCGCCCGGACAGCAGACGCCCGGGGAGCAGACGCCCGGGGAGCAGACGCCCGGCCAGCAGACGCCCGGCCAGGCGCACGGCCAGCAGGCGCACGGGGAGCAAGCGCACGGCCAGCAGGCCCACGGCCAGCAGGCATACGGGGGATGGCAGCAGCCCGGGGCGTGGCATGCGCCCACGGCGGCCGCAGGTGCCGGCGCGGCGGGGCCGCCGCACTGGGGCGTCCCGCAGGCCGGCGCGGCGGGGCCGTTCCGCCGTGGCCCGCTGTGGACGGCCCGGCAGAAGGTCGCGGCGCTGGTCGCGGGGGCCGCGCTGGCGGTCGGCGCGGGCGGGGCGGGCGCGGCCGTGGCGATGGCGTTCGCCGACCACGGCACCGTCTACTCCAGCCCGGTCGCCGTCTCCGGCGCGTCCAGTAAGGCGAGCACGACGGCGCAGGTCGCCGCCGCGGTGCAGCCGAGCGTCGTGTCGATCTCGAGCCAGTCGCAGACGGGCGAGAGCGAGGGGTCCGGGGTGATCCTGCGCTCGGACGGTGTGATCATGACGAACGCGCACGTCGTCTCGGACGGCGGGCGGCTCTCGGTGAAGTTCAGCGACGGCAGGACGGCGCCGGCGACGCTGCTCGGCGCCGACACCGCGAACGACATCGCGGTGATCAAGGCGCAGGGCGTGTCCGGGCTGAAGCCCGCGACGCTCGGCGACAGCGACCGGCTCGCGGTCGGCGACACCGTCCTCGCGGTCGGCAACCCGCTCGGGCTGAGCGGGTCGGTGACGTCCGGCATCGTCAGCGCGCTCGGCCGCCAGGTCCAGGAGGGCGACTCCGGCGGCGGCCAGCAGGACCTGCCGCCGGGCCTGCAGGGACGGCTGTCCCAGCAGCAGCAGGCGGTCATCGAGAACGCGATCCAGACCGACGCGGCCATCAACCCCGGCAACTCCGGCGGCGCGCTGGTGAACAGCGCCGGCCAGGTGATCGGCGTCAACACGGCGATCGCCACGTCCGGCAGCAGCTCGGGCAACATCGGCGTCGGCTTCGCGATCCCGATCGACCAGGCGAAGAAGGCCGCCGACAAGATCATCTCGAGCGCGTCGGTGTAGAGGCTCACCGGGAGCGCCGTCCCGTCCAGGCTCTGGGGGGAGCGGGCGGACGGGCGGCGGCCCCGGTGTGAGGGGCCGTTCCCAGGCCGGGCCGGGTGCTGGGGACGGCCCCGGCATGGGAGAGCGGCCGCGTGACCTGCCTGTGGGTCACGCGGCCGCGGTCAGCTCGACGGGACGCGGTCAGCTCGACGGGACGCGGATCGCCGGACGGCGCCGGGCCGTCGCCTTCGCCAGCATCTTGCGCGTCGTGTGGAGGTAGTAGTCGCGGGGCAGCGTCCGCAGCCGCAGCGGCAGCCGCGGGTACACCACCGACAGCGCCCCCATCAGCATCCGGAACCGCAGCTCGCGCGCCCGGTTCCACGTCCATCCGTACTGCTCGCGGATCGGCGCCGGCATCATCCCCGCGGTGATCAGCCGGATCGCCGCCAGGCCGGGCGCGTTCAGCGGGCCGCCGGGCAGCCTCGGGTGCAGCACCTGGTCGGCGATCGCCCGGGACGCGTCGCTGATCTCCAGGTCGTTGAGCATGCCGGCGTAGTACACGCGGAAGTCCCGGTACGTCCTGGGCAGCCGCTCCTCGGGGCAGCCCAGGATCGTCGCGTAGACCTTGGTCTGGCCGTAGAACTCCGCCAGCTCGTCCTCGGCGAACGTCCGGCGGAACAGCAGCTGGTAGAACTGCGCGGCGACGGCGAAGAGGGTGGCGGCGACCCACACCTGCAGCTCCGGGTCGTTCGCCCGGTAGCCGGGGCCGGTGACCTGGTCGTGCCCCCGCGTCACGAGGGCGCTGAAGGCCTCCGCCTCCTCCCGCGTGCCGAACTGCACCGCGTAGAGCCAGCCCATGGTGTTGCGCAGCCGCCGCAGCGGGTCCTCGGCGGTGTAGCTGTGGTCGTACACGCCCTGCGCGACCTGGGGGTGCGCGGTCTGCAGCAGCGACGCGGCCCCGCCCGCCGCGATGAGCACGCCCTCCCGGGTGATGTGGCGGATGAGGTCGTCGTCGGAGAACAGTCCTTCGGTCATGACGATCAGTGTAAGTAAGTACTTGCATAACACGCACCCCCGGGGCGGCGGAAAACCGGACGACATGATCGTCCGCGGACGGGGATAATCGGGGACATGCCCGACGACATCCACGTCCGCGGCTCGGTCTCCATCCCGGAGTCCGAGCTCGGCTGGCGTTTCTCCCGCTCCTCGGGACCGGGCGGGCAGCACGTCAACACCAGCGCGACCGCCGCCGAGCTGTCCTTCGACGTCGCCGCGTCCCCGTCCCTGCCCGAGCCCCTCAAGGCGCGCGCGCTGGAGCGGCTGTCGGGACGGCTCGTCCGGGGCGTCCTGACGATCCGCGCCGAGGAGTACCGCTCCCAGATGCGCAACCGCGAGGCCGCGCGCGCCCGGCTCGGCGCGCTGCTCGCCGAGGCCACGGCGCCGCCGCCGAAGAAGCGCATCCCCAAGAAGGTCCCGCGCGGCATCAACGAGCGGCGCCTGGAGAACAAGAAGCGCCGCTCCGACGTCAAGCGGCAGCGCTCCCGCCGCTGGGACTGAGCGGCCCTTCTCGCACGTCTCGGGCAAATTGTCCGAAGTGAGTAATTTAGCCTTCATGTCGGGGCGACATCGCGGCTGATCGGCTGCGAAAACTCGGCGATGCCGAAAGCGACGGCAAACTCGGCCGATCCGCGAAAAATCCGTAGATGTTTGCTTCTCCGGGCCGACGGAATGACCTGCGCGGATCCCGCGGCGGAACGCCGCGGGCCATGCCGCGGCGCATGCGCGTCCGCGGCCAGCAGATCAGCAGAAACGGAGAAGAAACAGGATGAGATGGACTACCGCGGGTCCGGTCGGCGTCGTCGCCGTGCTGGCCGGTCTCGCCCCCTTCGCGACCGCAGGGCAGGCGTCGGCGCAGGAGGGCGGCGCGCACGGGCACGACCACCGCATCCATGTGGTGCGTCCGGGACACTCGATCCAGGAGGCCGTCGACCGGGCCAGGCCCGGCGACACCATCAAGCTCCTCCGCGGGACCTACGACGGGGGCGTCCTGGTCACGAAACGCCTCACCATCCGCGGCTCCGGCGACAAGACCGTGCTCCGGCCGGGCGGCGTCGACCACTGCGCCGCCGTCAAGCGGGCCGGCACCGGCATCTGCGTCATCGGCCGCCCCGGCCACCCCGTGAAGGGCGTCACGATCAAGGACCTGACCGTGCGCAGGTTCGCGAAGAACGGGATCTTCGGCCAGTTCACCGACCGCCTCACCGTCGAACACGTCCTCGCCGCCGACAATGGCGAGTACGGAATCTCGGAATTCAACTCGACGCGCGGGCGGTTCGCGCACGACTGGGCCCTCAACAACGGCGACGAGGCCGGCTTCTATGTCGGCGACATCGCCGACGCGCACGGGACGGTCGTCACCGGGAACCGGTCGACCGGAAACGCCATCGGCCTGCTCGTCCGGCACGCCCGCCACGTCAAGGCGTGGGAGAACCAGCTCGTCGGCAACTGCGTCGGCGTCGCGCTGGTCGACGACAGCCAGAAGGGCGGCCAGGGCAACACCAAGGTGTGGAAGAACAACGTCTCGAACAACAACCGGGAATGCGCGGCGCACGAAGAGGTACCGCCGCTCGGCGGCACCGGCGTGCTGTTCTTCGGCGGCGACCACAACCTCGTCGAGAAGAACGTCGTGAAGGACAACCGGGGGAGGCTGCCGTACTCCGGCGGCATCGTGCTCTTCCGCGGGACGCCGCCGCTGAACCGGCCCGCCCGCGACAACCTCGTCCAGTTCAACGTGGTCCGCGGCAACGCGCCGTTCGACCTGGTGGACAACAGCGGCAGCAGGACCAACCGGTTCCGCCACAACCTCTGCCGCACGTCCAACCCGGCCGGTCTCTGCTGACCTGACCGCGCCGGCGGTCCGTCCCGGGTGACCGCCCCGGCGCCGGTGCCCGCGCCGCGTCCCGCCGCCGGGACGCGGAAATCCCTCCGCGGGCACCTCCGGCGGCACGGGCACGCGACGGGCCGGACGCGGGGCGTGGCACGGGGACCGTCGCCGGCCTGGGACGTGCGAACGCCCGTCCCGGGGGTGGACGGGACGGGTGTCCGGACCTGGCCGGCCGGAGGTCGGCCGCAGTCCGCGGTGCCGGCCGTGCGCCGGCCTCGGCGGGGCGGGTCAGCCGTAGTACTCGATGAAGGGCACCTTCTTGCCGGTCTGCGTCGCGGTCCCGGCGCTGACGATCGCCGCGGTGCCGGGACGGGCGTCGGCGTCGGACGCCTGGACGGTCCCGCTGCGGGCGGGCCCGTTGAGGGTCGTCCACGACGTGCCGTTGTAGTGCATGTACTGGGTCCTGGTGCCGGTCGTGACCGGAAGCATGACCACGCCGCCCTTGCCGTCGGCCGACAGCCCGATGCCCGCCGTGTTCAGCGGCGTGTTGATCGTCTTCCAGGACGTGCCGTCGTAGCGCAGGATCGCGTTGGTGATCTGGGCGTTCTGCCGGACGCGCAGCACGTACACGTTCGTCGGCGAGTTCTCGACGATCTTGTAGAGGGTGCCCTGGTAGGCGGGGGTGCCGAGGGAGCCCGGCACGGCGATCCGCTTCCACGCCTTGCCGTCGTAGTGCATCACCAGGCCGGTGACGGACGTGCCGGTGGCGGACGTCGACCCGGCCAGCCACACGTCGTTCTTCGATTTCACGTCGACTGCGGTGATCGTGGACGAGGCGGGCAGCGGCACCTTCGCGTCCGCCCACGCGGTGCCCGTCCAGCGCAGGACGGCGCTGAGGCCGCCCGCGGTCGGGTCGACGCCCGCGACGGAGTAGGCGGTGCCGTCCGGCGCGGCCGCGACCTGGCTCGGCAGGCCGACCAGCGGGTAGGCCACCTTGCTCCACTTGGCGCCGTTCCAGTACAGCCCGACGGTGCCGCCGAGGTTGTAGCCGACGATCCACGCCTTGCTCGCGCTCGCGACCGCGACGTCCGTCGGGGTGAACCCGACCGGGCTGGCCTGCGCCACCCACGCCGACCCGTTCCACTTGGCGATCTTCGTCTGGGGGCTGAAGAACGAGCCCGCGGCGCCGACGGCCCAGCCGGCGTTCGCCGCGCCGAAGTCGACGCGGTCGAGGCTGCCGTCATAGGCGAGCCCGGCGCCGCCGACGTTCTTCCACCCGGCGGCGGCCTGGGCGGGCACGGCGGACAGGGCGAGCGTTCCGGCGCCGCAGGCGATCGCCAGGGCCGCTGCGCGCACCGCGTTCCGTCCCATGAGAGCTCCCAAGATCAGTTCAAGCGCACGCCAAAGAGTACGGGAAGACTTACTTCCAGGTAAGAGGGACTTTCCGGACGGCCGGAACAGGCCGCACCCGCCCCGGGCATCCCGCTCGCCTCCCGCGCCCCGGGAACGGCGGACGCCCGGAGCCGGTGCGGCTCCGGGCGTCCGGCATGCGGCGGGCGGTGACCGGAGGACGTCCCTCCGGCCACCGCCCGCCGATCACCCACGAAAGGCGATCACCTACGAAAGGCGGTCACCCGCGAAGGGCGGTCACCCGCGAAAGGCGGTCACCCGCGAAAGGAAGGCGGTCACTCGCCCTTCCAGTTCGGCTTGCGCTTCTCTGCGAAGGCCGCCGGGCCCTCCTGCGCGTCCTTGGAGGTGAAGACGGGCAGCGTGATGTCCTGCTGCTTCTTCCACGCCTCGGCGGACGACCAGTCGGCGGACTCGACGATGACCTTCTTGGTCGCGGCGAGCGCCAGCGGGGCGTTCTCCGCGACCTTGAGGGCCAGCTCCTTGGCCGCGGCGAGCGCGCCGCCCGGCTCGGCGAGCCGGTTGACGAACCCGAGCTCGGCCATCCGCTCCGCCGGGTACCTGTCGCCGGTCAGGGCGATCTCCATGGCGATGTGGAACGGGATGCGCTGCGGCAGCCGCAGCAGCCCGCCGCCCGCGGCGACCAGGCCGCGCTTCGGCTCGGGCAGCCCGAACTGGGCCTCCCGGGACGCCACGATCATGTCGCAGGCCAGCGCGACCTCGCAGCCGCCGGCCAGCGCGTAGCCCTCCACCGCGGCGATCAGCGGCTTGGCCGCCGGGCGCTCGGTGATGCCGGCGAACCCGCGGCCCTCGACGGTCGGGTTGTCGCCCGTGAGGAAGCCCTTGAGGTCCATGCCGGAGCAGAACGTGCCGCCGGCGCCGGTCAGGACGCCGATGGACAGGTCCTTGCGGGAGTCCAGCTCGTCCAGGGCCGCCGCGATCCCCTTCGCCACCTCGCCGTTGACCGCGTTGCGGGCCTCCGGCCGGTTGATGGTGATGATGAGGACGGCGCCGTCTTCTTCGGTGAGAACAGCGTCGGTCATTCAGTGCCTCACTTCGGCTGGAAGCGGATGCCGCCGTCGAAACGGATGGTCTCGCCGTTCATGTAGTCGTTCTCGATGAGGGACTTGACCAGGTGCGCGAACTCCGACGCCTTGCCCATCCGCTTCGGGAACGGCACCGGCGCGGCGAGCTTGGCCTTGAACGCCTCGGCGGCCTCGCCCTCGCCGTAGATCGGGGTGTCGATGATGCCGGGGCAGATCGTGTTGACCCGGACGCCGATCGCGGCGAGGTCGCGGGCGGCCGGCAGCGTCATGCCGATGATGCCGCCCTTGGAGGCCGAGTAGGCGATCTGCCCGGTCTGGCCCTCGATGCCGGCGATCGACGCGGTGTTGATCACCACGCCGCGCAGGCCGTCGGCGTCGGCGGGCTCGGTCTTGGAGATCGCCGCGGCGCCGATGCGCATCAGGTTGAAGGTGCCGATCAGGTTGACCCGGATGACGGTCTCGTAAGAGGCCAGGTCGTGCGGGGTGCCGTCGCGGCCGACGGTGCGCGAGGCCCAGCCGATGCCGGCGCTGTTGACGATGACGCGCAGCGGGGCGCCGGTGTCGACGGCGGCCTGGACGGCGGCCTGCACCTGCTCCTCGCTGGAGACGTCGGTCTTGACGAAGACGCCGCCGACCTCGTCGGCGACCTTCTTGCCCTTGTCCTCGTTCATGTCGGCGACGACGACCTTGGCGCCTTCGGCGGCCAGCGCGCGGACGGTGGCCTCACCGAGGCCGCTCGCGCCACCGGATACGACGGCGGAAACTCCGTTCAGGTCCATAAGCAGCACCTTACGTGAGGGACCGAATGTGGTTCGGGATGATGTTACCCAGACGTCATCCCGGCGTTCTGCTCACACCCCGGCGGATTGCCCGGGCGAGATGTTACTCGGGAGTCACAATACGGCGAACGTTTGCCCGGGGACGCCCCGGGCACCCGTCGGTGCATGACCGAACCTCCGGCACAGAGCCAGTCCTACCCGGGCCGCACGGGGGACATGACACCCGAGCCCCGCGACGAGATGCGCGGCTACACCGGCAGCGGCCTCCTCGACGGCAGGCGCGCGCTGATCACCGGCGGCGACTCGGGCATCGGCCGCGCGGTCTCCGTCGCGTTCGCCAAGGAGGGCGCCGACGTCGCCCTCACCTACCTCGAAGAGGACGACGACGCCCGGCACACCGCCTCCCTCGTCGAGGCCGAAGGGCGCCGCTGCTTCACCTTCGGCGGCGACCTCGCCGAGGAGCGGCACTGCCGCGAGACCGTCGAGCACGCCGTCCGCGACCTCGGCGGCCTCGACGTCCTCGTCCTGCACCACGGCACCCAGACGCCGGTCAAGGACGTCCGCGAGATCGACGACGCGCAGCTCCAGCGCACGTTCGCCGTCAACGTGTACGCGCTGTTCTGGACCGTCCAGGAGGCCCTCGACCACATGGGCCCCGGGTCGTCCATCGTCTTCACCGGGTCCATCAACGGGCTGCGCGGCAACAAGACGCTGATCGACTACGCCGCCAGCAAGGCCGCCGCGATGACCCTCGCCACCTCCCTCGCGCAGAACCTCATGGACCGCGAGATCCGCGTCAACTGCGTCGCCCCCGGACCCGTCTGGACGCCGCTGATCCCCGCCACGTTCGACGCCGAGCGCGTCGAGGGCTTCGGCGGGCAGGCCCCGATGGGCCGCCCCGCGGACCCCGACGAGATCGCCCCCTCCTACGTCTTCTTCGCCGCGAACCGGCAGTCGTCCTACTACACCGGCCAGACGCTGGTCCCGGCCGGCGGCGAGATCCATCCCGGCTGAGGCGCCCATGGACCTCCAGCGCAGCGACCCCTCCGAACCCGGTTTCGCGCGGCGCAAGTGCGGCAAAGGCTTCACCTACCTCGGCCCGGACGGCCGCACCCTGGCCGACCCCGCCGAGCGCGCGCGCATCCGCTCCCTCGTCATCCCGCCCGCCTGGCAGGACGTGTGGATCTGCCCGGACGCCGACGGCCACATCCAGGCGATGGGCACCGACGCCGCCGGACGCCGCCAGTACCTCTACCACGAGGCGTGGCGCGAGCAGCGCGACCGCGAGAAGCACGACCACGTCCTCGACCTGGCCGCGCGCCTCCCCGACGTCCGCGACACGCTCGCCGGGCACCTCGCGGGCCGCGGCTACCGCCGCGAGCGCGTGCTGTCCGCCGCCGTCCGGCTCATCGACCTCGGTTTCTTCCGCATCGGCAGCGAGGAGTACGCGGCGGAGAACGGCACGTTCGGGCTCGCGACCGTCCTGCGCGAGCACGTCACCTGCCGGCGGGGCGAGGTCGCCTTCGAGTACCCGGCGAAGGGCTCGAAGGACCGCTACCAGTCCGTCGCCGAGGAGAACGTCTGCAAGGTCGTCACCGGCCTCAAGCGCCGCAAGGACGGCTCCCCCGAACTCCTCGCCTACCGGACGCGCCACGGCTGGCACGACGTCACCGCGTCCGACATCAACGCCTTCATCCGCGAGGTGACCGGCGGCGACTTCACCGCCAAGGACTTCCGCACCTGGCACGCCACCGTCCTCGCCGCCGTCGGCCTCGCCGTCTCCACCCGCGCCGGCACCGGCGAGACCGCCCGCCGCAAGGCCGTCGTCCGCGTCGTCAAGGAGGTCGCCGCCTACCTCGGCAACACCCCGGCGGTGGCCCGCGCCTCCTACATCGACCCGCGCATCATCACCCTCTACGAGTCCGGCCGGACGATCGCCCCCGCCCTCACCAAGCTCGGCGTGGACGCCTCCCCCGGCGAGCTCGCCACCCAGGGCCCCGTCGAACAGGCCGTCATCGAGCTGCTGAAATCCTGACCCTGGGGCGGTCACCAGGCCGAGACGCGCTCCCCGGCACGCCCGGCGCCCGCCGCCTCCGGCGGCTCCAGGCAGTACAGGGCGTAGGCGTGCTGGATCACCGGCAGCGCGACGTTCCGCACCCGGACGCCGCCCTGCGTCATCCCCTTCTCCGTCCCCTTGTGCGCGTGCCCGTGGATCGCCAGCGCCGGCGCCGCCGCGTCGATCGCCTCGCCCATCAGGTAGCTCCCGAGGAACGGGTAGATCTCCGGGGGCTCGCCTTCGAGCGTGTCCTCGGCGGGCGAGTAGTGCGTCAGGCTCACCCGCACGTCCGCGTCCAGCTCCAGCAGCGCGGTGCCGAGCCGGTCGGCGAACGCCTTCGTGTGCCGGATGAACGCCTTCATCTCCGGCTCGCCGAAGTCGCTCGCGCACTTGCCCTCGAACCCGCCGCCGAACCCCTTGCCGCCCGCGACGCCGAGCCGTCTCCCGTCGCAGTCCACGACCGTCCCGCCGCCCTCCAGCACGGTCACCCCCGCCTCCCGCAGGACGTCGGCGATCCCGTCCGCCGCGTCGGAGTGGTAGTCGTGGTTGCCGAGCACCGCGATCACCGGCACCCCGAGGTCGCGCAGCTCGCCCGCCGCGACCCGGCCCTCCTCGACCGTCCCGTGCCTGGTCAGGTCCCCCGCGACGAGGAACACGTCCGCCTGCCGGGCCAGCCGCCCGAGCCGTCCCCGGTACACCCCGGCCATGTCGGCCCCCACGTGCAGGTCCCCGGCCGCCGCCACACGGATCATGACAGCCTCTCCTCCCCCTCGGGCTCCGGGACCGCGACGACGTGCACCTCGTTGCAGATCTCGTGCCCTTCCGCGGCCACCCGGGCGGCCTCCTCGACCTCCCGGCGCTGCTCCTCGCTGGCCACCTCCCCGCGCAGATGCACCACGTTCCCCCGCACGTCCACGCGGATACCGAGCTCGTGCGCGCGCGCCGCGAGCGTCTCCTGGATGTGCGCCGGCAGGTATTCGGTCACGGCACGCCCCTCTCGATGACGCCGAGCCGGGACAGCAGGGTCAGGAACGCGTACGCGTACGGCGACCCCGCCGTCTCCTCGGCCACGTACGGCCAGTCGACCTGCTCCCGCAGCGCCCGGCTGACATGCAGGAACCCGCTGAAGTCGCACGCCGTCTCGCTGAACGCCAGCAACCGCATGATCACCAGGTCCGTCGCGGGCAGCACCGGCATGTACACCGCGCCGACCGCCATCTCCGTGGCCCGCCCGAGCAGCGCACCGTCCACCGGACGGCCCGACGGCGTGTGGATCAGGTCGATGAAGTACTCCCCGTCGGAGACCTTGGCGAGCCAGTTCTCCGGGCTGTCCATGTGCCCCATGCCGGCCGCGGCGAGCGCCGCGAGCGCCGTCTCGACGTCGCGCTCCCGCACCACGAAGTCCACGTCGTGCGTCGACACCGCCGCGCCGTGCGCGTACGCCGCGAACCCGCCCGCCAGCGCGTACTCGATCCCCGCGTCGCGCAGGGCGGCGGCGGCCCGCTTGAGGCTCAGCAGCAGGCCGTCCCCGGCGCCGCCCGGGCCCGGCGACCCGCTGCCCCGGACCACGCCGAGGTTCGGCACGGCCCCCGCGCGCCTCGTCCCGGCCTGCACATCCCCCACACGAACCCCTGCTTCCTAGCGCTCACCGCGCCGGTACCCCAGAAACCCCAGCTCATACCGACCCCCACCCCACCAACCCACCCCGGCAAGACCCCACTCCCACGCCACCAACGCACCCCAGCTAGCCCGCACTCCCACCCCACCGCGGCCCCGCCCGGCCGCGCCCTCTCCGGACCCGCCCGGCCGCGCCCTCGTTGGGCCACGGCCGGGGCGGCGCGGGTCACGGCGGACCCGCGCCCGGCGGAGGACAGCCGGCCGTCTGCGGCGAACCGGATGCCGCGGAGCCATCCGACTTGCCTGACCGGATTCGGCGGGGCGCGGGCGGTGGGCGCCGGGCCTGCGGGACGGGGTCCTTGCCGATCCGGTGCGGGACGGGGGTCAGCAGTCGACCAGGTCCGGGGACTGGTTCAGGAGCTGGGCCCGGGGTGAGACGAAGCGTTCGTGGCGGGCGGCGGCGCCGTCGGCGGCCAGGTCGAACGCGGCGACGCGGTGGCAGTTCTGGAACGCCAGGCGGACGCCGAAGTGGCGTTCCAGGGCGCCGCGCATGGCGTCGCTGGCGAGGACGCGCAGCAGCTGGCCGCGGGCCTGCTCGTCCGGCGGCGGGGTCCGGTTGTCGGCGAAGCCGGCGCCGCCGTCCCGCATGCGGGCGACGACGCCGCTGATGACCTCCCATGCGTACGGCAGCGAGTCGCGGACGCAGGCGACGAACGAGGCGTCGTCCACCTCGCCCCGCATCGCCTTCTCCAGCAGCCGGTCGTCGACGGTCAAGGACATGGCCGTGCTCCCTTCCTCCGTGGTTCGGACGGATTCAGGGTGACATGAAAACGATTATCATTCCAGCATCGAGGGGCGGCGATTCCGGGCCGTGTTCAGCCGGCCGGGGCGCGGTAGGCCGCGGGCGGGGTCGGGGTCGTGCCGAGGCAGGTGGCGATCGGGTCCTCGACCGAGCACCAGCCCGGCCGGCGGACCGGCACGTATCCGGCCGGGACGCCGCGGCCGGCGATGATCGAGCGGTAGGTCGCGACGGCGTCGGTCGGGCGGCGGGCCAGAGACGGGTCGGTCAGCGCGTTCACCGTGTAGAGGCCGAAGCGCGGCTCGAAGCTGCCCCATTCGTAGTTGTCGGTGAGGCTCCAGTAGTTGTAGCCCATCACCTTGACGCCGTCGGCCATCGCCCGCTGCACCCAGTAGATGTGGTCGCGGAGATGCTCGCTGCGGGTGTAGCCGTCCGCCCGGGGCTTGCCGTTGTCGGTGGACATGCCGTTCTCGACCACGTACACCGGCAGCTTCGGCAGCCGCCGCTGGTAGCTCCTGAGGACGTAGTACAGCCCCTCCGGCTCGGGGTCGATCTTCCAGAACTCGCCGGTCAGCGCGTACCCGGCGGTGAGGTTCTGGGCGTTGGCGCCGTAGTAGTAGTCGATGCCGACGAAGTCGAGCTTGTCCGTGACGTCGTTGAACAGCGCGGCGTCGAAGATGCCGTTCAGCGCCGTCCCGTAGGCGACGTTCGTGGAGACGGGGGCGCCCGGGTCGAGCTTGTGGATCATGTCGTAGGCGGCGCGGTGGGTCTCGGTGAGCGCGGTCCGCATCGCGGCGAGCTGCCCGAGGTTCATCGGCCGCATGGTCAGCTCCTTGTACATGTAGGCGCTGGCCTCGTTGAACGTGATCCAGATGACGCCCTGGCGCTTGTAGCGGTTCACGATGAACCGGGCGTTGCCCAGCCACTCCGCCTGAGTCTTCGGGTCGTCCCAGGCGCCCTGGTCGGCCACCCACCCCGGGTACACCCAGTGGTCCAGCGTGATCATTGGCCGCATGCCGGCGGCGCGGATCCGCCGGACCAGGTCGTCGTAGTAGGCGATGGCCTTGGGATCGCGGACGCCCCGCTTCGGCTCGATCCTGGCCCACTCGATCGAGGTGCGGAACACGTTCACGCCGAGCTTGCGCGCGAGCTCCACATCGCCCGGATAGCGGTGCAGGAAGTCGACGGAGTTCTTGTACGGGTCGCTGATCCCGGGCGCCTTCCGCTTGATGTAGCGCGTCCAGTTGCTGTCGGGGAAGGAGCCCTCGCCCTGGAAGCCGGACGTGGCGACGCCCCACAGGAACCCGCGGGGGAACTTGGCGGTCGCCGGGGACGGCGCGGGGGCGGTACGGGCACGGGCGGCGGGCGAGGCGGTCACCGTGACGGCGGCCGCGAGGGCGAGAGCGGGGAGCACGCGCGCGAGGCGCGTTCTGCCGGACCTGCGGAACACGGGACTCCCTCCGGGCACCGGACATGAATCTCTCTCGGACTACAGGGCCGGGAGAGGCCGGAGTCAATCCCCGGGCCCTGGCCGGATCCGGCAACGCAGCGTCCCCGATCCACCACACAAAGAAAGGAAGTGACGCAACTAACACGTTTTCCGCCATTGTTGATCTCCTTCCAGCACGCGGAAAACGCCCTCGAATCCCGCGACGGCTCCAGTCGAACACCCCGGCTCGCGCACTGGAACCGGAACGTCGTTCTGTGGATAACTCCGCCCCGAGACACCCGTCCAGAACGGGGAATCGCCCCACGTTTCCGCAGGTTGTGACCCACTTCACAATTTGCTGAAAATGATCTCGATTCGCGCAGGCCGCACGGTGGTCGCCCCATCCGTCGCATCCGTCCGGGAAGGGTTGTGATCTACCTGAGATTTGCCTGAGCCGCTGGAGTCTGGCTACGTTCCTGCCCGGTTCATGCGGCACGACGGGCCGCTCGGACAACAGAACACGCACCGACGCGCGGCGGCGGCACGCGTCCGGCCTCTCAGCGAAGAGCGGCCGGGCATCGTCCGCGAGGACGCCCCCCACGGGCGCCGCCCAAGAAGCACACCCGCGTCGATCGCCTCATCCGTGCAGACGAGAAGCACGGAGCCGGAAGCGGCTCGCGGGCCGCGGCGCCCTCCCATGGCACCGCAGGCACCGGACGACCGCGACGCATCCCGAATCCCCAGCGTTCACGCGCGGGATGACGGCTGCCCGGTAGGCATCACCCGCGAGATCTGGAGCCATCCTGCATACCCCCCGAAACCCCCTGAAGATCGGAATCACCGCTGGTGGCCTCGTGCTCACCACGACCGCGGCGCTCGGCGCGACGCTCCTGACGGCGGGCCCCGCCGGAGCCGCCGCCGGCACTCCACAGCGCGTCACGCTCGCGGCGTCGGCCACCAAGGCGACGAGCACGAAGAGCGCGGCCACCAGGACCTCGTCGGCCACGTCCCGCGCCGCCAAGCAGAGCAAGCGCGCGACCGTCGCCGTCAAGTACGCCTACAAGCAGATCGGCGACCCGTACCGCTACGGCGGTTCCGGGCCGGGCTCGTGGGACTGCTCAGGTCTCGCGCAGGGATCGTGGCGCAAGGCCGGAGTCAAGCTCCCGCGCACGACCCAGCAGATCTACCGCGCGGTGAAGCACAAGGTCTCCTGGAAGGGCGCCAAGGCGGGCGACCTGCTCTTCTTCTACAGCGGCCGTACGCACGTGGGCATCTACGTGGGGCACGGCTACATGATTCACTCGCCGCACTCGGGCTCCCATGTGAAGAAGGTCAAGCTGACCCACTACTACAAGAGCCAGTTCAACGGCGGCGTCCGGCCCGGCTACTGAGCCGAGCCCATACGGACGCACAGGCGGTCATACATGCGTCTCCTCTGAGCGTGGCTGCATGAAGCACGCCCAACCACAGGCGCGCGCATAGGCGAGGGCCCCGTACCGGTCGACACCGGTGCGGGGCCCTCGGCCTGAGTCCCGTCCAAGACCAGAGGTCCGCCCAAGACCAGAGGTCCGTCCGGGGACTGAGGTCCGTCTAGGAAAGGACGGGGTAGTCGGTGTAGCCGCGGTGGTCGCCTCCGTAGAAGGTGGCGCGGTCGGCCTCGTTGTAGGGGCCGCCGGCCTTGATGCGGGCGGGCAGGTCCGGGTTGGCGAGCCACAGTTCGGCGAACGCGATCGCGTCCGCGACGCCCTCCCGCAGCGCCTCCACACCGGTCTCCGGGTTCGCCGGGAAGGATTCGGGCGTCGGGTGGGGGTTGAGGATGAGCGTGCCGGGCCAGGCGGCGCGGATGCGACGCGTACGCTCCCGGTCGCCCAGCTCCATGATGTGCAGGTAGGCGAGCCCCAGGGGCGCCAGTGCCTCCACCAGCGCGGCGTACAGCTCGTCGGGGTCGCTCTCGGTGATGCCGTTGGCGATGCCACCGGGCGACACGCGGAAGCCCACGCGTTCCGGTCCGATCGCGTCCGCGACGGCCTGCGCCACCTCCACGCCGAAGCGGATGCGGTTCTCGATGGTGCCGCCGTAGGCGTCGGTCCGCTTGTTGCTGCCGTCCGCCAGGAACTGCTGGATGAGGTAGCCGTTGGCGCCGTGCAGTTCCACGCCGTCGAAACCGGCGGCGACGGCGTTGCGCGCCGCCGCGGCGAAGTCCGCCACCGCCTCGGCGATGTCGTCCAGCGTCATCTCACGGGGCTCGGGGTGTTCGAGCATGCCCTCGGGCGACCACATCCGCTCGCCAGTGGCGATCGGGGACGGCGCCACGGGCAGCCCGCCGTCCGGGTAGAGCGAGGGGTGGCCGACGCGTCCCGCGTGCATCAGCTGGGCGAAGATGACGCCGCCCTCCGCGTGGACGGCGTCGGTGACCGCCCGCCATGCCTCCACCTGCTCGTCGCTGTGCAGTCCCGGCGTCCAGGTGTAGCCCTGGCCCCGCACGCTGGGCTGCGTCCCCTCGGTGATGATGAGGCCGGCGCCGGCCCGCTGCGCGTAGTACTCGGCGTGCAGGTCGGTCACCTTCCCGTCGTGGACGGCCCTGCTGCGCGTCATCGGCGCCATCACCAACCGGTTGGCCAGCTCCAGCTTCCCGGCCGACAGCTTCTCGAACAGCTCGTTCACGACGTCCTCCTAGTGGCTTTCTCGCTGGTGATGAAGCTACGAGGGGGCCGTCGCACCGCGAATCAGTATGGTTTCGGTAGTACGCCCCGTACTTTGGATTAGTGCTTTACGGGCGGAACGACGAACAGGCGCGCATCTCCTCGCTGCTCGCCGGAGCGCGCGACGAGGGGCGCAGCGGCGCGCTGCTGCTGCGCGGCGAGGCGGGCATCGGCAAGTCGGCGCTGTTGGACCACGCCGCGGACCTGGCCGCCGGCGACGCCAGGGCGCGCGTCCTGCGGGTGACCGGGATCGAGGCGGAGTCCGGCATCGCGTTCGCCGGGATCAACCAGCTGGTGTGGCCCGTCCGCGACCGCCTGGACGGCCTTCCCGGACCGCAGGCGGAGGCACTGAGAGCCGCGCTGAGCGGTTCCGGGCAGTCCTGTGACGTCCCGCCCGTCCGGGACCGGTTCACGACCGGCCTCGGCGTCCTGACGCTCCTGGCCGACCTCGCCGAGGACGGCCCCGTGCTCTGCCTCGTCGACGACGCCCAGTGGCTCGACAGCGGGACCGCCGAGGCGCTGCTGTTCGCCGCCCGGCGGCTCGCGGCCGAGGCGGTGGTGATGCTGTTCGCCGCGCGGGACGACGCGTTCACCGGCACCGGCCTCCCCGAACTGCCGTTGGCGCGGCTGGGACGCGACGACGCGGTGCGGTTCCTCGCCGAGCACGGGCTGACCCGGGACGTCCGCGATCGGATCCTGCATGACGCGGACGGCAATCCGCTGGCGCTGCGCGAGTTCGGCAGGGCCAGGGACCGGGTGCCGGACGGGTCCCGCCCGCTGCCCGTCACCGACCGCGTCGTCGCGCGGTTCCAGAGCCGGATCGATGAGCTTCCGGACAAGACCCGCCTGATGCTGCTCATAGCGGCGGCCGAGGGACGCGGCTACATGCCGAGCCTGCTGAACGCGGCGCGAGAATTGGGCGTCGGTCTGGAGGACCTGGAGCAGGCCGAGCGCGCAGGGCTGGTGGAGGTGAGCGGGCGGTCCATGGCCTTCCGCCATCCGCTGATCAGAGCCGCCGTCTACCAGGGCGCTGTAGCGGCGTGCCGTATCCGGGTGCATGAGGCGTTGGCGTCCTCGTCCGAGGACGCCGATTGCCGCGCGCGGCACCGCGCCTCAGCGGCTCTCGGGCCGGACGAGGACGTCGCCGTCGATCTGGAGAACGCCGCAGAGCGCGCGCGGAAACGCACCGGGTACGGCACTGCGGCGAGTCTCTACCGACAGGCGGCGGACCTCACTCCCGCCAAGGACGCGCAGGCCGCGCGGTTGCGCGCCGCGGCCAACATGACGCTCCAGGCCGGTCGGCCGGACGAGGCCGAGGTTCTCGCCACCAGGGCGGGCACCCTCACCGACGCCCCCGCGGAACTCGCACGGCTCGGCCGAGTCCGCGCTGTGGTCGAGTACGAGCGCGGCAACCGGCGAACCGCCGCGCGCATGATGGTGGAGCACGCCGCCTATGCGAAGCCGGACGACAGGGCCGCGATGCTGCGGACGGGCGCCGCCTATGCGTGGACCTCCGGAGAGACGCCGGCGCTGCTGCGCGCCGCCGAGGCGCTGCCCGAGGACGCGATGGTCGGCGGTCTCGCGCATCTGGCCGGTGACGACGTCGCGCGCGGCGTCCCGCTGCTCGCCGGGCTGGTCGCGGAGGCGCGCACGACCACCCCGGAGCCAGGCGTGGCCGCCGGGCTGGACGAGGCGGCGCGGCTCGCGCTGATCGTCGGCGACGACGAGGCGGCGCTGGAGCTGGCCGCCGTCGAGGCCGCGCGCTGCCGGCTGAACGGCCTGATCGGGGCGCTGCCGAGCGTGCTGCGGACGCAGGCACAGGCACAGGTCGCGACGGGCCTGCACGCGGACGCGGAGGCCACGCTGATCGAGGCGATCTCGCTGGCGTGCGACACCGGCCTGCCCAGCGGCGACTGGCGGCTCTCGGCGGTGTTCGCCCGGGTGGCGGCGGTGGAGGGCGATGAGGCGCGGCTGCACGAGATGCCGGAGAGGTCCGACGGGGCTCTCGGCCTCCTCGAACTCGGCCTCGGGCGGTACGACGACGCGCTCCGCCATCTCGAGGCGGTGCACCACCAGTACAGCGCGGACGCCATGCTCGCCGTGGCGGACCTCGTAGAGGTGGCCGTGCGCGCCGGCCAGCCGGAACGCGCGCGCGCACCGTTCGACCGGTTCCGCCTCTGGGCCGATGCCGTGCAGCAGCCGTGGGCATCGGCCGTCGCGCTGCGCTGCGAAGCTTTGCTGGAAGACAGCGAAGAAGCGTACGCACAGGCCGTCCGCCTGCACGAGAAGGCAACGCGCCCGTTCGAGAAGGCCCGAACGGAACTCCTGTACGGAGAGTGGCTGCGCCGTGCGCGGCGCCGCTCCGACGCCCGGACGCCTCTTCGCTCCGCCATGGAGGTCTTCGACCGGCTCCGTGCCAAGCCCTGGTCGGACCGCGCGCGCGCCGAGCTGCGCGCGACCGGCGAGTCCGGCTCCGCATCGGAGCCCACGGCGCCCGTGCTGCTCGACCGCCTCACGCCGCAGGAGCTGCAGGTCGTACGGCTCGCCGCCGAGGGCATCAGCAGCCGCGAGATCGCCGCGCAACTGTTCCTCAGCCGCCGGACGGTCGAGTACCACCTCTACAAGGCCTATCCCAAGCTCGGGATCTCCTCCCGCAAGGAACTCTCCCGCCTGACTCTGGAACCATCCACGACATGACCGCATCCGCCGCGGAACGCTCGCACGACTCGCTTCTGGCCCTCTCCATAGGGGACGCGCTCGGATCCCAGTTCTTCGTCCCCGAGAACCGCCCGGCCTTCGAGAGCCAGACGCTCCCCCAAGGGCCGTGGCAGTGGACGGACGACACGGAGATGGCCGCCTCCATCCATCTCGTCCTGTGCAAGCACGGCGGCATCGACCAGGACGCCCTCGCGACGAGCTTCGCCGAACACCACGACTTCGACCGCGGCTATGGCCCGTCCACCGGTCGCCTATTGCGGCTCGTCCGGGAAGGCGGCGACTGGCGGACGCTCGCCCGCGAACCCTTCGACGGCATGGGCTCCTGGGGGAACGGCGCCGCGATGCGTGTCGCGCCCATAGGCGCCTGGTTCGCGGGCGACCCGGCGGAGGCCGCTCGCCAGGCGGCCTTGTCCGCGGAGGTGACACACCCCCACCCGGAGGCCATCGCGGGCGCGATCGCC
>NZ_JBEYYT010000115.1:0-25063 GCF_040645715.1 Spirillospora sp. NPDC046719
TTGGGCATTTGGCGCCGGGGCCGCGGGGGCTTCGAGTATGGTGCGCAGCCGGGCCGCCCGCCACCTGGGTGGTGCTTCGGGGGGGCGCGGCGAGGAGAGCAGTTGCTCGTCGGTGACGTAGAGCCGCCAGGTCACCCCGGCCGGCGCGCCAGGTGGCAGTGGTGTCGTCAGGTCGAGTTCGGCGAAGCCATCGGGGCGGCGCTCTCCGCTGAACAGGAGCACACCGCCGTGCGCTCGTGAGGCGAACGGGCGCGGGTCGTGGGCCACGAACGATGCCGCCCCGGTCGTCGTACGGCCGATCGCGTCGGCCGCGGTGACGGTGCACGTCACGGTGACCGAGCCCCCCGGCGTCGTCGGTGCTGCCGCCGTCTCACCCGTCCACAGACCTGCGGCGTGCGGGGTGAGGACGACCGGCGACGCCGCACTGGTGAGCTCCGCCTCGACAGCGGTGACCGGCGGTGCCGCGGCGGGCGGCTCGGGGAGAGCGGCCCGGATCGACAGGGTGCCCGGGACGGCCGGTGCGTCGCCGCCGGGCGAGGGATCGGCGGCGATGAGCTCAAGCGCGACCGTGGGTGTCGGCATGTCCGGCGGGTCGGGCGGATCGCTGGACGTGACGCCGAATTCCGACCATTGCCCCCACATGTCGGCGACGGCGATCCGCCAGGTGGCGGGTTCCGGCGGGCAGTCGCCGTCGGTGATCGCGACCGCGTCGCGGGCGGTGCGCGGCGCGATGATCGGCGAGCGCCATGCCTCATCCGTGTTGACGAGCTCGTTCAGCGGTACGTCAGGATCGCGTCGTGCGGCGAGGGGGCCCGCTCCGGCGCCGTGCACGTTCAGTGTCGCCGTCCACGTCGTGTCGTCGTTGTTTGTCCTGCGGTCGCCGGGCACGTCGGCGCAGGGAGCGTCGGGCGGGTCGGGTGGCGGTGCGGCGACGGCGATCGTCCACAGGCAGACCACTTCGTGGCCGGCCCGCGTCAGCTCGGCGGCTCTCGACTTGAGGTCCTGACGTTCGTGGACGCGATAGAGCGACTCGGTCAGCGCCGGGGCCATCGGGTCGCTCTGCGCGTTGGTGGCGATCTTGAGGTGGCGTTCGTTCCGATCGCCGGGGTGGAGCGCGAACAGCGCCGCGACGGCGAAGCACTCGACGTACTCCGCGCCGGCCGAGGCTTCGACGGGCAGAGTCGTCGCGAATCCCCACCAGCGTGCGCACGCCGGGTCGGCCGAGGCCGCCCAGAGCCCGACCGTCAGGTCGACCTCGGCGGTCGCGCCCTGGTTGCCGGGCAGTGGACGGGTGAACCTCGCGGCCACCGGCGGTGTGCCCGTCGCAGGCGTGCTCCACGCGCGCGCGACGTCGGGCTCGAGAGCGGCGGCAGCCGCCTTCGCTCGTCCATAGGCATCGGCCGGCTGCAGCGCGTCGTAGGGCATCGGGGTGTCGGGCACGCCCGCGCCCACACGGTAGGCGGGGTCGGCCGAGGCGAACCGGCCGTCGATCCCGGACCACCACGCACCCTCTGGCAGTTGCGCCCCGATCGCGTCGAGCGGCTCGCCGTCGAGCCACCCGGGATAGAAGACCTCACCGGTGTGGTCGTCGACGCGCAACCCGCTCACGTAGGCCGCGGGTACGACGTCGGCCGATCCGCCGTAGCGGAGCCCTGGAAGCGGTACCCGGGCGACGAACGCCCTGGGCCTGGTGCAGCGCTCGCTGGTCCGGCCGTCCGCTTCCAGGACGCTCAGCGGCCCGCCGGGTCCCCAGCCGCCGACGAACAGTGCGCGGTCCCCGGTACCCGTCGACCAGAAGTCACCGGCGCCGTTCAGTACCGGCCGCGTCCGGTTCGCCGTACCGGCACGCCATACCGTGAACGGACACACCGGGTATCCGATGAGCGGGGATGGGAATACCCGCAGATGCGTGCCGCGCCGCAGCCACGGGCTCGCGGCCTCGTCGGCCTCGTCGGCGACCAGGCACGACGCCCTGAGCAGCCCCGGGTCGACCCACGTCGGACGCGGTCCGGCGGTCACGGCCACACCTCCCAGGCAAGCGCGGGCACCGCGGTGGACGAGGGCACCGCGAGTGTTGCGGTGCGGCTCGCCGACCAGGTCTTCTTGGACGCGTTGTAGTGCTCGCGCCAGGTGAGGGTGAGCGGCCCGCCTCTTGTCGTCGAGGCCGCGACGAACAGCAGCGATGTCGCGGCGCTCTCCGCTCGGGTCTTGAAGCCCGTGAGCGTGATCTCACCGAGGCGGTCGCCGCGCACAAGGGGCTCCATGGCCTCCAGGAGCACCGCGGCGACAACGTGGCCTCCCGCACCGTCAGGCGCCCATAGCACCGTCGTGCGGGCGGGCACGTCCAGCGGACCGAGTTCGGCACCGGCCTCGCGCAGTGCCTGCCGTATGGCGCCGTCGCTGTTCTCTCCGGGATCGGCCACCAACGCGCGCACGCCGACATGGCGAACGTCCGGCGCGGCTTGGTCGAAGCCGAGCACGCGGAACATCTCCTTGGGATCCCTCCAGCGACTCGTACGGAACGAGACCGGCGGCAGCATGCACTCGACGCGGTGCGGCAGCTTCGGCCGGCCGAGGGCGTCCTTGTCGCGGGGGTCGATGAGCACCCCTACCTCATAGGCGGCGTCGGGCAGCAGAACCGCGTGGACCTGCGCGTCGGCGGCGTCGCGGGGCCAGGTGCAGCCGGGCTCCAGGCGCGCGACGCCGAGCCGGTCGACGGCCTCGAGGTGATCGAACCGCACCGACGGCACAAGATCGGGCGTGAAGGGCTGCCTGAGCAGCGCGTTGCCGTCCTCCGCCCAGCCTGGAGGAGGGTCGGTCCGGTCGACGACGATCTTCACTTCGTAACCGTAGACACCGGCCACCGACGTGATCGTGCGCGAGGAGAACGTGGCGGTGATCGGGTCGTCGAGGAACCACGGGACGTCGCCGCGCACCGTGTAGCCGGCAAGGTAGCGCCCGAGCATCGCCGGGTGGAACGTCGTGATCGACCGGTACAGCGCCTCGGCCGGCGGCCCGTCCGGCGCGTGCTCGGCGATCTTGAAGTGCCGCGCCGTGGTGCCGCCGACCGCCGGTCGCGGGTCGCCGTCCAGTGATCCGTTCCAGCCGACGTCGAGGCGGTACGTCGTGCCTTCGGTGAACGGGCTCGGTGGCGGCTGGGTCGTGGCGCTCGCATGGGCGTCGGCATCGGCCGCCGCACCGGCGGAGTTGGCGTCCGCGGCGGCTCCGGCGGCGACGCTCGTCACGCCGCCGATGGCAACGATGCCGAGCGCAGGCTGTGTGATCTCCTTGCGGGGGGTCAAGTGGGCGTGCCGGATCCTCACGACGTCGACCGCTTCGTCCTCCCGCCACTCCAGGACGGCCACCGATCCGCCGACGCTCGCCGGCTGCTCGTGGGCGAGCGACCACGGCACCGGGCCGCTCGGCGTGTCACTCCAGACTTCGACGCCGGTGAACCCGCGCTCCGACCAGAGCACCAGCATCGGGGGCGGCCCGACGCGGACGGCGGGCTCCAGCGGCGGTTCGGTGATCACGGTCGTGACCGCTCGCCAGCCGAGTTCTTCGGTGAGGACGGCGACGATGTCGGCGAGCGGCAGCACTCCGGGGAAGTCGGGCAGCCCGTCGACGCGGACCGGGTCGGTGGACGGCGGCCCGCCGATGACGAGCGCCGACGCGGGTGGCAGCAGCCCCGCGAAGGCGCGCACGGCGGGTACCTCGTCCAGCGGTTCGATCGCGGGAACGGACGTCTTCACGGTCGCGTGGACCGTGGAGACGGTGGCCGGTGCGGGCCGGGCGTCCAATGGCGGCAGGCTCCAGCTCTGGCCGCTCGCCGTGGCGCGGCCGCCGACCGCCCAGCCGCCTGCCGGTGCCCAGGCGCGACGGCACCCTCGCTCGTGCGCGTCGACAGGGTTCGCCGGATCTCCCGTCCCGCCGTCGAGGAGGCTGAGCGACCACAGCGCGGCGTTCCTGGTGAACAGGGCGAGCACGCGGCTGCTCGCCGGTGTCGTCGGCGCCAGCGTGGGTGGCAGCTGCCAGCGAGCGGGCAGTGGACCTGCGAGCGGCGTGGGGCCGCCGCCGCTGACACGGTGGAGCCCGAGCCCGGTAAGTGACCAGCGTGCGGGGTAGCTCGGGGAGCCGATCGTCCCGTCCGCGGCGGCCACGGTGCCGGGGCCCTTGGTCGCCGAACTCTGGTCGAGGGCGGCATGGAACGGGTCGGACGCGGGACCGAGATACTTAGGGCCCGGCGCGAAGCCGAGCAGCACGGTGCCGTCCGGCCACATCACGGGCGCGCTCGCGGCGTCGGCGGTGAGCGCGCCGGATCCGGCGCCCGCGACGCCGCTTCGGTCGGCCACCGTCGCCGACACGAGCGGGTCCGTGGGCATGTCGAGCTCGCGCCGCCGCTCGGCACCGAAGCCGATGTGCACACAGCCGCTGATCTCGAAGAACCACAGGTCGATGGAGCCGCACGCCTCAAGCTCGGCGTATCTGGTGCCACCCGGGCCCAGCTGTAGTTTCAGGACGGCGTCCAGGCCAAGGCTGAACGGCCCAAGGTGCAGCGCCCCGCGCGCGGTGGCCTGGCCGGCGACGAACAGCGGCCGGGTGCCGACGGCGACGACCGCGCCGACAGAGATACCGGCCCACACAGGCGGGAAACCGTACTTGGTGGAGAACGCGAAGCCGGCCGCGGCGGCGAAGCCGCTCGCCGGCGACTGCGGCACGTCGAGTGGCGGGTCGAACCCGTCGCCGTGGAGCATGAGGAACGCTTCGGCGCCGACTCCGAACACCTCGGGCAGGACCGTGGCCCGGATCGGCCCGCCCCCGCCCCGCCTGCCGTCGGTTCCGATGTGGACGAACCAGCCGGCCGGATTCGGAACCGGGTAGCGAGCCTCAGCGGGGACCTGTATCTCCAGCAGCGCCCAGTCCGCTCCCGGTGGGAACCGGTACTCGCCCGTAACGCCCGCGTACAGCTCACGAGCCGGGTCGACGACGAGCAGCCCGAGCAGGCTCACCCCCGCCGCGGTGTCCGGTGTCTCCGTCACGCCGGCACGCCCGGCCAGCAGCCGCGCGGCGAGCGCCACGTTGATCGCGACGTCGGGAGCCCGTACGACGACCCGGCCGAGCGCCGAGAACGCGAACCCGAGATCGGGCAACGTCCCGATCGCCACCCCCGCCCCGAACATCTGAGAGCCGAGAGCAGCCGACGTGTTCGCCCGGTCCGGCCGCCACGCGAGCCGCTTCTTGAGGTCGCCTTCGACCCGGGCGTTCCGGTTGAGACCGAGGATCGCCTGGATTCCGAACAGCCCGAGACCGCTGTTGGCCAGCGGCAACGGGGCCGGGAGATCGACCGCGAGGTCGGTGAGTATCGACCGGAACTCGTGCGTGCCGTCGTTCGCCTTCTCGACGGTCAGTCCCGCACTCGCCGCGAGGTTGAGCGGCGTGATGCCGACGCGCAACGCGGCGGCGAACCCGCCGGACGCGTCGAAAGCGAGCCGGCCCTCGCCCGATACCAGGCCCGGCACGTCGACGCGGAGGGAGAACCCCTGCAGCGACACCCCGACACCGTGATCAAGGGTGACGCGCAGCACCGCGCCCGCGGCCTTGACCGGGCCGGCTTCGAACGCGACACGCAGATCCAGTTCGAAGAACGACGAGCCGTGGCCCGAGCGCACACCCGCGATCTGCAGCATCCCGGCCGGCCGCGTCACCTCCCACCGCCCGGTGTCCGACACGTCGATGGACGAGCCCGCGAAGCTCAGTGTCGGCATCGCCGAGCCGTACTCCAGCGTGGCGTTGCGGACGGCGACACGCATCGGTGACGTCGTGGCGGCCTTCAGGATCCCGGCGTCGATCGCGCATGACAGGTTCGCCTCGTAATCGACCTGGGCCCGATGCGGAGTGGCGAGGTCGAAGCGGACGGCGGTGACCCGGGCACTGCCGGTGCCGCCGAGCGCCGCTCCGAGCAGTGCCGCGGTCGCCATGAGCGGCGCGAGCTCGGCCGCGTCCGGCGGATGGGGCGCCGCCGCCGTGTCGCCCGCTGTCGCGGTGGCGAGCACCGCGAGCGCGGCGATCCGCTCGTCGTGACTCGACAGGACGCCATCGTCGCCCGACTCGATCGCGATCGTCGCGCCGTACCCGCCCGGGCCGCGCACCAGCCTTGTCCGGACCATCGAGGCGCCGGCGTCGACAACGGCGCCCGAGATCCCGCTCGCATCCGGCGGCGAGAACGGGACCGTGATGTCGATCGACGTGGGGAACGGGTCGTGTGCCTGGGACCAGCCGAGCACGAAGGCGGCCGGCCCGGCCTGGCCACGCGCGCTGCCGCTGAAGCCCTCGCGATCGGCGTACACGGTGAACGGGATGTTCAAAGTGCCCGACGAAGGGATGCTGTCCACCTGCAGTGTCCCCCTCACCTCGAGCGAGAGGGCGTCGTCACTGACGTTGATCACCACTGCGGCGATCGTCAGAGCGACCGATACCGGCCCTGGAAGCGCCAAATGTGCAGGGCTCGCCTGGAATTCGATGGGCCCGGGCGCCGACCAGCGAATGCCGGCGGTACTGATGTCAAGGGTGAGGGTGGGACCGTTCACTGCGGTGAGCGTGACCGCGTTACCGGCGAGCGCCGCCGATGACTCGGCGCCCTGGAGCGGTATGGCAAGGCGTGCGTTCATCGCGCCGCCCGTGACGGTCACCCCGTGGACCCGGCCCGACACCGGCCCCACCGCCACGTCAATGTCGAACGGCGCGGGCGGCGCGATGCCGGCCGCAGTCGACAACGCCCCGAGGATCCCAGCATCGCCGACCGGCAGACCCACCAGCAGGCCAGCCGCCCGTAGCGCGTCGACCAGCGGCCTCATCGCTCGGACGCGATCTGACGTGATTCCCCGCCACGCTCTGGCCGCCGACGGAACTCAACGGCCATTTCCCGGACGTCCAGTACGGATACGAGCGACTCGAGCGATACAACACCCATGGCTCCGGCCCTTCCGGCGTCCCCAACGCCGCGGTCAAAGCCTACGGACGACATGTACCCTCAGCTCAGATCCGACCACCTTCGGTCACTGCCGACCCCAGGCTTGCGGAAATCGCATCCATGTGACCTCTGCCGGCAGATACGGAACGCGTGATCACCGAATATTCGACAAGCGCCCTGGGCGCGGCTCCCTCTCGAGCTTGGACCTTTGGCAGGGAAACGCCCCCGGCATGAGCCAGGGGCGTCGCGTTCTCTCGGGTGGGTTCGCGTCTTTGAGGTAGGTCGCCGAACATGAAGAAGGAGCCAGGCACCTCATGATCGAAGTGCCGCCTCCGAGCCGATAATCACGAATGATCGGAATATGGATGGTTAGCGGTTGGGTCGGGTAACGGTCTGATCTTTGGGGCGGGCGCGTGAATCTATGGCTGGAATGTCAGGGCGCGGTTCTAGAGCGCTAGTACGGCCGGTCAGGCGTTGAAGACGGCCTCGGGGCGGTCGCGGTTTTCGTGCAGGTCCCAGTACAGGGGAGCGATCTGCTCGGTCGTGGCGGTCGGGCTGCCCTCCGGCGCGTCCACGACGCCCTCGCCGATCCAGACGTTGATCGCCACGTGCCCGGCGTACACGCCGGTGCCGGCCAATTCCTTGTTCAGGTTGATCACCCAGTTGCGCAGAGCCGCTTGGGCCGCGTTGGCGTTGCCGAGCATCGGGAGCGGGTCCACCGAGCCGCCACCGGTGGTGAACAGCAGGGTCCCGGCGCCCTTCTCGCGCATCGCGGGCAGTACCGCCTGGGCGGCTGTGACGGCGCCGTAGAAGCCGTACTCGATCATCGGCTGCAGATTGTCGACCGTGACCTGCGAGGGAACGGCCATGGTGAGACCGGGCACCGGGGAGTGCGGGGCCGGCGAGTACTCCAGTACGTCGATGCCGCCGAAGCGGGCCTTGGCCGCGTCCAGGGCATCGGTCAGTGAGGCGCGGTCGAGGATGTCGGCGGGGAATCCGGCGGCCGTGATGCCTTCCTGGCCGAGCTGGTCGGCCAGCGTTTCCAGCTTCTCCTTGGTGCGGGCGATCAGGGCGACGTCGAAGCCGCGGCTGCCGAAGGTGCGGGCGATGGCCAGGCCCATGCCGGGGCCGGCGCCGACGATGGCGAGAGTGGGCACAGTGAGACCTCTTCCGTGTGTGACCGCCGGGACATGCGGAGACCCGATGCCCGGGCGGCGTGTGGATTGGATGTGCAGATCAGGCGTGTGGCTCAGATGTGGACGGCGTGGTCGGGGGAACCGCGCAGCCGTCCGGGCCGCAGATCACCGCGTCGTTACGGACAACGAGAACGGTCGGGTCGGTCTGGTCCTAGACCTGGCGCAAGATGCCGAGCAGGGTGTCGGTGTCCTGCGCTCCTGCGAGGGCGTACCGGCCGTCGATGACGGTGAAGGGCGCACCGGTCGCCCCGAGCCGCTGCGCTTGGTGTACCTGAAGTTAGGCGGACGCGTGAGCCAGGAGCTCGTGGGCCAGGTCGGTGTGTTCCCGACTTGGTCGTCCAGGACACGGTAGGGGGCCAGTCCCTCGGCGGCGGCCATGCCTTCGATATCCGGTACACCGGCCTGCCCGGGAAGGGCGCCGTCCTCGGCTGGCACGAATTCGCGGACGCTGAGCGCGCGGTCCTCGGGGAGGCCACTGCCCAGAAGGAACGGGCGGTGGACCACCTCTACGTGATCGCCGTGCTCGAATCGCTCCACGGCCCGCCCCAGCCGATGGCCGCCCAGACCGCACCAGGGGCTGGCGACCCCAGCCCAGAGCTCTATCATCCCCTGACCTCCAATTCCTACTGTTTGTTCGTAACGTCATTGTGGGCCAGTATGGAAGGCGATACAAAAGGCACATCGGTGTGCGCGACGGAGGGGAACGGGCGCTATGCAGGACAGCGCGGGTATCGGGACGGCGGCTTCGGTCGGGCCGTGCGCGGGCATCCCCGCCGATCACATGGACTTCATCCGCCAGGTGCTCGACCGGGTGGGTGACAAGTGGAGCATGTTGATCATCGCCGTCCTGGAGGGCGGCCCGATGCGCTACACCGACGTGCAGCGCCAGATCCCGGGCATCTCCCAGCGCATGCTGACCCACACCCTCCGCCAGCTCACCGATGACGGGTTGATCACCCGTACCGCCTACGCCGAGGTACCACCGCGCGTCGAGTACGCGCTCGCCCCGCTCAGCGGCGGCCTGATCGACATCGTCAAGCAGCTGATCGGTTGGGCGGCCGACCACCACGACGAGATCCGCGCCAACCGTTCCCAGGCCGGCACCACCGCCTCCGCCGCGTCCCGGTCCTGAGTTGCGGGCCCACCAGCGCCCACCGCCTTCAGCGACCCGACCACCGCGGTGACCATCGCTGTGCGCTTCAACTCCGGGGTCCGGGCCAGATTCGGGTGGCTTCACCCGGCACCCGCACCTCACCCGGCGCACTCGCCCGCCGGCAAGCCCGTTGCGACCCACCGCCGACCCTGACCGCCACTTTCCGGCTCGCCGTAGCGAGCTTTCGCCGATGCAGCCACTCCCGCACGCCCGCCCGGTGCTACTCGGCCAGCCGCCGCCAGCACCTCATCCCCGCCCCGAACCCCACCTCCTGGGACAGGAACTCCCACACCCCCGACATGCGCGTCACGCTGGCGGACGGCGTCCCGGATGTGCCCGAGCATCCGCAAGCACGGCGCCGTGGCGCCCGTCGTGTGCGCCGCCCGCCCGGTCGTCATGACCGGCGACGTGTTCCCGACAGGGTCAGGTATCCCCGAACCGCGCCGGGTGGACTTCGGCGACGACGGCGCGAACCGGACGATCGCGCGGTTAGTGGTCGTGGAACTGGACGATGTCCCAGGTGCTTCCCCGCCGCCGGCAATTCCCGGCGATGACCCCGCTGTCGCTCGCGCGGGGGTGCGTCGTGGTCCTCGACGGCATCGCCATGCAGTACCTGGCCGACCGCGGACACCGTCGCGCCCATCGCGAGACCTTTGCACAGCTCATCGACGGGCTGCTGACCAGCGCGGGCACCTGAACGCCATCGCCACATCCGCCGGCCGGTGTTCACATGGCGCGGCGGATGTGGCGACGTCGTCGTCAGCGGGCGAGTCCGTTCGCTCAGTGGCTACAGGACGGCGGTGAGCAGGCTTACGGCGGACTCCTGGCGGGCGATGTCGGCCTGGTCGAACGGGCCCGTCCAGCGCAGGCCGTACTGGTCTGCGTTGTTCCGGTCGTAGGTGAAGGCGGAGCGGGCCTGGGTCGTCAGGTAGTTCCGGTACGGGTGGCCGGGGAGCGCGCGGTCGAGTTCGGCGAGGTTCCGCGCGAAGATGCCCTTGAACGCCGCCTGGTCGGAGTTGCACGTGGCGGCGGCCTCGCAGGGTTCGGTGAGGATGCCGCGCGGTGACAGGCCCGGGTCGGTGGTCACGGCGTCGGCGATCCGCCGGGCGGTGGTGAGCAGGGACGGGTCGCCGGTGGCGCGGTGCAGCTCCGTCAGGCCGCCCAGGATCACGCCCTGGTTGTACGTCCAGGTGGTGCCACCGTTGTTGCCGCAGTTTCCGCTCTGCGTCGCCAGGCCGTCGTTGACCAGGTGGGATCCGTTGATCATCCCGCTGCGGGCGAACCAGCGCCAGGTCTGGCGCGCGTGGGCGAGGTACTCGGTGTCGCCCGGGATCCGGTTGTGCAGGGAGGCGGCCAGTTCGAGGTAGAGCTCGTTGCTGATGGCGTTCTTGTAGGTCTTGCCGGGCAGGTCCCACCAGATGCCGCCGCCGCAGGTGTCGTCCCAGTACTGGCGCATGTACGCCTCGTCGGTTTCGGCGATCTTCAGGTACCTGGTGTCGCGGGTGAGGTCGTACATGCGGACCATCGCCAGCGCCCACCAGCCGGTGTCGTCGGTGGAGTCCGCGCGGAACTCGCCGCCGCCCTGCGGCCACCAGGGCAGCGGCTTGCGCTGGAGCTCGATGGTGTTCTTCACCTGGGGCAGGTAGCGGGTCGAGTGTGTCCGCGCCATGTAGTCGAGGAGCGCTTGGAGCGCGTTGCCCGACTGCCACCAGGGGCTCTCGGGCTGCCAGCGTCCGCTTGCCTGGTCGTAGAACCCCATCATCGCGTCGACGGCCGATGTGGCACGGGCCCGCGCGGTCCTGTCCTCGCCCGCGTTCGCGCTTGCGGCGGACGTGCCCACGGCGAGCGCCAGCACGGCGCCCATCACGAGAGAGACCAGACCCTTTCCCATACGTCGCTTCAGTCCGGTCATCGCGCACCCTCCATGGCAACGAGGCGCCCCAGCCCGTGGCCTCCGCCCGGGCGGGCAGTGCGCTGAATTGTGCCCCGGGTGGGACGATACGCGCAAGAGTCGGCAGAATCGTTCACACATGTGAGCGCTCTTGCTTGAAATTGTCGGAGGCGTCAGTTAGTTCGCCGCGACGGCGGGCAGGTGGGGAGCGTGCGTCGGCTCGTACGCCCACGAGAGCCGACGCGCAGGAGCGTGATGGAGAATGTCTGGTGGTGATCGGTCTTGCGCGAGTACGGTCGACGCATGCTCCGGGACCGACGCCATGAGCTGATCCTCCGCGTCCTGCGCTCCGAAGGGCCGGTGACGGTGGAGACGCTGGCCGAGCGCTTGGCGGCGAGCCTCGCCACCATACGCCGCGATCTGCAAAAGCTCGACGAGGAGGGCCTGCTCAAACGGGTGCACGGCGGTGCGATGCCGGTCGAGGGCCATGACGACCCCTTCACGGACGTCGCCGAGGTGCGGCCCGCCGAGAAGGACGCCGTCGCGCTGCGCTGCGCCGAGCTGATCCAGGACGGCGAGACCGTGCTGCTCGACATCGGCACGACCGCGCACATGGTGGCGCGGCACCTGCGGGGCCGGGCGCTGACGGTCGTCACCAGCAGCCTGCCGGTGGTCGAGGCGCTGGCCGACGACCAGCACGTCCAACTCGTCGTTCTCGGCGGCATGCTGCGCCGTGACTACCGGTCGCTGGTGGGTTACCTGACGGAGGACAACCTGCGGCAGATCCACGCGGACCGGCTCGTCCTCGGCACCAGCGGGATACGGCCGACCGGGACCGTCATGGACACGACGGTGGTCGAGGTGCCGGTCAAACGAGCCATGATCGCGGCCAGCGGGCAGGTGGTCCTCGTCGCCGACGCCGGCAAGTTCCCGGGCACCGGCATGGCGAAGGTCTGCGACGCCACCGACCTGGACGTGGTCATCACGAACGCTCCGGTCGATCCGGACACGGGGGCGGCCCTCGCGGATGCCGGAGTGCAGGTGCTGGAGGTGTGAGGTGCTCGGCGTCCGCTGAACCGCTGCGGCTGTTCGGACGTCGCTTTCTGGGAGCCGGACCGGGCGGTCGTCGGCGAGGGACTGTCGTACCGCGGTCGCCGCGCTGAGGGCGTGGAGCGCGTCTTGCCCCGAACAGGGGCTGGGGCCGTTGTCCTGTACGGCGCGCAGATAGCCGTGAATCTCCGCTCGGTCGCTCGATCACTCGTAGGGGTTGTGAGGTTTCTTGATCTTCCGCAGCGACCGGCCGCGCAGTTCCTGGACGACCGTGGTGGCGCGTCCGGCCGCCGGCGGCTTCCACACGCCCTCGACCTGGACCCAGGTGTCGGCCGGTGGCCGGGGCAGACCGCGGACGGTCACGGGGAACGGGATGGCGTCGCCCGCGCAGCAAGCGATCTTGAGGCGGACGATCCGCCAACCGCCCTCTCCCTTGAGGGCGGGGGCGACGAACCCGGTCAGCCGCACGGGGACGCCCTGGAAGGTCGCGGGGTCGCCGGTCTGCGCCTGGAATCCGCGGCCGATGAACTCGCCCATGCTCATCGGGACCGGCGCTCCGGTCCGGGGCAAGGGGCGGAATCCCCCGGACGGCTCGGCCGGTGGCGGGGCCGCGCGTCCGGTGTCCCGCGAGGCGGTGAACGAGCCGAGTGCCGGAGGCGCGATCAGGAAGAGCGCCAGGACCGGCAGGCACAGCAGCCACGCCACCCGCGGCCCGCGCGAATGGTCGTGGCCGTGGTCGGCACCGTGGTCCGCGCCGGCGTCCGCGCCGTGCGGGTGCACGGTGTCGGCGTGCCGGTCCGCGGGGGTGTCGTGCCACTCGCGACGGAGACCGGCGGCGCCCAAAGCCAGCAATGCGACGGCGGCGGGTGCCAGCAGGTACCGGAAGCCGGGCCGGACGTAGTTGACGTACTCGCCGCTGCCCAGCGTCATCCAGAGCACCGCGGCGCCGATGAGCACCAGCAGCAGGTTCTGCGCGGCCCTGCTCACAGCATGCCTCCCAGCAGAGCGCTGACCGCGACGGCCAGCACGAACGTCAGCGGGACGAACCGGGCGGCGAACCGGCGGCCGAAGAATCCGGACTGCAGGGCGATCAGTTTCAGGTCGACCATCGGACCCACGACCAGGAACGCCAGCCGCGCCGTGGTGGAGAACTGCGACAGGCTGGCGGCGACGAAGGCGTCGGCCTCGGAACAGATGGACATCAGCACCGCCAGCAGCGCCAGCAGCAGCACCGATGCCACCGGGATCCCGGCGACCGCGGTGACCCGGTCGGCGGGCACCACCACGTTGATGGTGGCGGCGGCAGCGGCACCGATCACCAGGAAGCCGCCGGCGTGCATGATGTCGTGCCGCATGGCCTGACGGAACTGCTCCACCCGCCCGGCCGCCCCCACGGTCTGGGGGCGGGAGGGGATCCTGAGCCACTCCCCCTTGCCCACCAGCAGCCACGTCCACCCGGCCAGCACCGCCACCAGCAGCGACGCGGCGAACCGTCCGACGACCATCTCCGGGTCCGCCGGGAACGCCACGGCGGTCGCGACCAGCACGACCGGGTTGATCGCCGGCGCCGCCAGCAGGAAGGTCAGCGCGGCGGCGGGCGCCACACCGCGAGACATCAGCCCGCCCGCGACCGGCACCGACGCGCATTCGCATCCCGGCAGCACCGCACCCATCGCGCCCGCGACCGGCACTGCCGCCCCGGCGTTGCGCGGCAGCACGCGCCGCCACACCGCCGGCGGGACGAACGCCGTGATCGCCGCCGAAAGAGCGACCCCGAACACCAGGAACGGGAACGCCTGCACGCACACCGCGACGAAGATGGTCGTCCACGCGTCCACAGCGGCCGCGCCGACGCGCGGTGCCACCCAGATCCGGCCAGCGACCAGGGCGACCGCCAGCAGGCCGAAGGTCCAGGCGGCCCGGGTCCCCGACGAGGCCGGCCCGCGGCGCCCCCACCCGGCGGGCGGCAACAGGTCGTCCTCGGCCTCCTGGAGACCGACACCCTCGATCATGCCGAACATCGTGCCAGAGGCCGCACGCCGCAGACCGCGATACTCGCGGCCATCCGGATGCGGCGAGTGTGGTGCTCGATGACCGCCAGCACGTCCATGCGGGCGCAGGTGAGGGTCACGGTCTCCAGGAAGTCACACGCCGGCAGCGCCTCGGCCTGGGAACCGCCACCTTGACGCCCAGCATCAGCAGCTCGCTGTGCACTCGCCGGTAGCCTTAGTTAGGGTTCTCCCGCACCAGGCGCGATGGAGCGGACGGCCGGTGGGCGACCCGGCCGCTTGGTTTGGGATCGGGCGGCATGCCGGCCCGCAATCAGGTCGCGGTGCCAGCGCAATACCGTGTCCGGCCGCACCAGTAACCGCATCCGCCGCAACACGCTGGGACGGAGTCCGTGCAGCAGCGCCGCAAGCCCGGCGGGGCGTCGGGCCCGGGACGGTCAGCCCTTGCCGAAGACCGCGGCGGGGAAGGCGCCCGCTGCCCGGAGGGAAGCGGTGAAGGTGCCGGCCAATTCGGTGAGGCGGGCGGTGGCGGCCGGGCCGAGGTGGTCGTAGGGGGCGGCGTCGAGGCGGTCGGTGAGCGCCTCGACCTCGCCGCGCAGGGCCGCGCCCGACCCGGTAAGGTCTCCCGCCTCGTCCAGCAGGCCGCGCTCGCGCAACCGGCCGCCGGCGGCGGCCCACTGCTCCGCGGACCAGCCGCGGGTCTGCATGAACACCGCCGAGGTCGGCGCCCTGCCGGTGGCGTTATGCAGGACCAGCGCCTCGAGTCCGGGCAGGTCGGCGATCGCCAGGGCGGCGAGGTGTCCGTCGCCGCGGTGCTCGCGCAGTAGCGTCGCGGCGTGCCACAGGGCCAAGTGCGGTTCGTCGGGCACGGGAAGGTCGGCGTTCGCCGAGTACAGCGGCCGCGCCTCCCGGCGGCCGGCCTTGGCGGCGCGCAGCGCCAGCTCGGCCGCCTCGGCCATCTCCTTCGAGGCCAGAGCCTCGGCGCCGAGAAGGCGCCGCAGCGTCCGATCCGCGACGCGCAGCCGGGCCTCTAGCACCGCCTCGGGCGTGGCGATGCGCCACGCGGCCGGGATGTACCGCCGCACATGCTCGTGGTCGAAGTTGTAGAACGTAGCCGTGACGGTTCCCGCGTCGACCGTTCCGAGGGGGGCCGCGCGCCCCGCGTAGTAGACCATGGGGCCGCGCTCCAGCCCGAGCGCCGCGAGTTCGTCCTGTTGCTCCGGAGCGAAGTAGACGCAGGAGTGCAGGGGGGCGACGGCGTCATGGCAGCGGCGTCCTGCGGTCGGCTCGAGCGAGTGCGCGCGGCCGGACCCTCCAGTGCCCGTGAACATGGGGTCTGGACGGGCCGAATCGGTGAAGAGCATCAGGCTTCCTTCTCTGAGCAGCCGGTCAGCCCGGCCGCGGTAAGGGTGAGGTGCCGGGTCAGGACCTCGGCGGCGGTGTCGGCGTCGCGGGCCAGCGCCGTCTCCTCCAGGCGGCGGTGCTCGGCGACGGCGTCACGGTCGGGGGCGCGGAGGGCCGAGAGGCGGCGGGCCAGCTCGCTCGCGGTCCACAGCCGGTCGAACGTCTCCAGCAGGACGGGGTTGTCACACCCGTCCAGCAGGGTGCGGTGGAAGACCCGATGGGCTTCGGCCCAAGCGTCGCTGTAGTACTCGCCCTCCTGCGGGACGTGCGTGGGGGTGCGGGCAAGACGGTGGTGGGCGGCTCGCACGCGGGCCTCCCAGTCGACGTCCCCGCGCTCGATGGACATGCGCAGCATGACCGGCTCGATGGTCCGGCGGGCCTCCGCGACCTCCTGCCAGCGGCGGTCGGAGACCGCCGGGACGGCGAAGCCTCGGTTGGGCAGCCGCTCGGCGAGGCCCTCACCGACCAGCCGCACGAGCGCCTCGCGCACGACGGCCAGGCTCACACCCTGCCGCTTGGCCAGGTCCTGCGGTTTGAGGGGAGTGCCGGCGGCGTGCTCCCCGTGCATGATCGCGTCCCGCAGCCGGGCGTGGACCTGCTCGGAGAGCATCTGCTTCCCCGACGAGGCCGAGGAGTGGATCGTCTGACTCATGACTACATCATAGATGATCCGATAGATAATCGATTATGTCGTCGCGTCGGCCAGCGCCGTTCCCGGCGTTGCCCTGGGTCGCAGGCGAGGTGACAGGCGATTCCGATGATCCGGGGGGCGCCCGCCCCTCAGGTCCGATCGCCGTGGCGGATGCCCCGGCGCGTTGGGGTGGCCGTCCGCGCCACTGCCCGCGTCGTACCGTCCTCAGTCACCGAGATAGAGGGTCAACTCGCAGGCAACGGGCGCCTCGCGCGGCAGGTCGTTCTGGTACAGCGATATCCGGGCGTGGCCTCCGCGGTCGGGCCCGAACACCTCGACCAGCAGGTCGGAGGCTCCGTTCACGACGGCGGGGGCTTCGGCGAATCCGGGGACGCAGTTGACGTAGCCGGCCAGCCGGACGACCTGGGTGACACGGTCCAGAGTGCCGAGTTCGGCGCGCGCCATGGCGAGCAGGTTCACCGCGACCAGCCGAGCAGAGCGGTACCCGTCGGCGACGCTCAGGTCGCGGCCGAGCTTTCCGCTGATGGGAAGGAAGTCCTCGCCGTCCTCGTTCTTGGCGGTGCCGTAGGTCCCGGACACGTAGAACAGGTCACCGGCCCGGACTCCGTAGCGGAAGTTGCCGATGGGGGTCGGCGGCCGGACACCGGCGAGACCGAGCCGTGCGAACTCCTGCTCCGGTGAGCCGTCCGATTTCTGCTTCTGGCCTTCGTCCATCTGTCCCGTCCTGATCGCGCCGGGCGGCCCTGCCCCTGCGGCGGCCTCCGTCGAGGATGACACGGCCGCCGCCGCGTCGGCCCAGGCGCCCACCGCCGCCTGTGCCTGCCGAAAACCACGTCCGTGCAGGTGAGCGTGAAGTAGGTGGGCTCCGACACGGTCCTTGATCAGTCGCAAGGGAGCGCCGGCGGGGCGGTTCACTCGACGGCCGCGAGATCGATGATCTGGATCGCCCCCTTGACCGGCCTGACGAGGTACCGGTCGAGAGCCAAGGTGGAGCCGTCACGCCGGGCGCTCGGGATGCTCACCGGCCAGTTGTCCTCGTAGTTGGGCCCGAGATCCATCATCCTGCCCGTCGCCAGGTCGTAGAGGGTGTCGTGCTTGTCGCCGTTGGCCAGGGAGAGGAACCGGTCGTACATCAGCGATCCCTCCGGCGGTTCGCTGACAGGCAGCTCGTCCGCGGGCACGGCGCGCCCGGTGCCCGCGGCCAGTGGCAGGACGCGGGTGTCGGGGACCCGGTCGAGGGTGACGCCGAGTGGAGGGCCGCCCACGCACCAGCTGATCCAGCAGGTCCAGGTATTGGGGGACTTGGGGGGACGCACGGTGCGGGTCTGGCCCGTCGCCAGGTTCCAGAGCCGCTTGAAGTCCACGTCCCCGGCGCGGCCGCTGCTGGTGCCCGGGGTGCCGATCCACGGCCAGGACAAGATGCGGTAGCCGTCGGTTCCGGGAACCATCCGCACGGGCCCTCCGGCGAGCGGTACCTCGTACACGCCGGTCGCCCCCGACGCGCTCCCGTGCTCGTCGTCGGCGGTCCCTGCGGCTCCGCCGTTCGCTGCGCGGCTCCAGCTGATCGTGCCGCCTCCCACGACCAGTCGCCCGATCCCCGCCTCCTTCGAGCCGGCGTCCAGCGAGACGACCCGGCGGGCGTTTCCGCCGGTCAGCGGGGCGGCCCAGATCTCGGTCACGGCCCGTCCCGCGACCGTGCCCTCCTGCGACCACACGGCCTGACCATCGCCGGCGGCGAGGTTCCCGGCGTACTGCGTTGACGTGCCCGGCTCCACGACGTCGGTGACCTTGGTGGCCTGGTGGTCCTGGAGGTCGTACACCCATAGCTGGTCGGTCACGTCAGGACGCGACTCCGTCGAGACCAGCAGAGACGTGCCGTCCAGTGCCACTTCCGGGTTGTACCGGCGCCCGTTCGGCAACGTGTCCGGCTCGGTCCGGACCGCCGCCTTCGGGACCGGTACCGGCGGGGGGACGGTCTCGGTCGGCAGGCCGCCGGCGCTCTTGCCGGAGAGGGCGCCGGACCCGGGCGCGTTTCCGGCGCGCAGGGCGGCCGACGCCCCGGCGGTCACCAGCAGCGCCGTCGTGACCGCCGCCACCGCCATCGTCGTCCGGTTGCGCCGCCGCGCCCGGGCCCGGCCCGCCAGCTGGTCGAGCAGGTCCGGCGCCGCTTGCGGCGCGTCCAGCGACGCGGCCTTGAGCGTGGTCTTCAGTGCCCGCTGAAGGTCATCGGTCATGGTGGGCCCCCACTGCCTGGGTCAGGGACGGACGCCAGTCCGCCCGGAGCTTGTCGAGAGCGCGGGCGGCCTGGCTACGGACCGTCCCTCGGGAGATGTCGAGCAGCTTGGCGATCTCCTCGTCCGGCAGGTCCTCGTAGTAGCGAAGGACCAGCACGGCCCGCTGGCGCCGCGGCAACGCCGCCAGCGCCCGCCACAACCGGGGATCGCGCTCGGTCTGCTCGAGGCCTCGGTCCACGTAGCCGCCTTCGGGCACCTCGCGGACGAGTCGCTCACGTCTGCGCCGCCGCCATGCGCTGATGTGCAACCGCGCCATGATCGCCCGCGTGTACCCCTCCGGATCGTCCTTCCTGACCACGCGGGGCCACGCGGTGCGCAATCGGAGCAGCCCTTCCTGCACGAGATCGGCGGCATCGTGCGCATTGCCGGACAGCACATAGCCGTAGCGCAGGAGTGTCTCGGCTCGGTCGGTAACGAATCGCTCGTACGTCAAGCCGTCATCGTCCACAGGCCATCCCTTCTCAGTCACATCCCAGGACGCCGCGGCGCCTCGATCTGTTGCATCCCGAGGGCGTCGGCGTCCCCCGGGCCTGCCCAGCTGGCCATGCCGCCCCGGAATCTGCATCGTCCGGGCTCATGACAGTCGGTGGGCGCGATGCTGCGCCGGCCGGTGGAGGGGAGCGCGTTTGCACGGACGGCGACGTGGGGGTGTTGTTCGACCTGCACTCACGCACCCGGCCTGTGGGTCGATCTGCACGGGGCGGACGGTGGAGCCCAGTTCCTAGCATGACCGCGGAGCGGGGCCTGGTAGGCGACGTTCCGGTCAGTGTTCCGCCGAGTGCAGGAGGTGCGATGAGCGGCATCGAGCTGCGGAACTTCATCGACGGTGAGTTCGCCGCGGCGGCGGGCCACGGCGCGATGGAGATCGTCGACCCGTCGGACGGCGCGGTGTACGCGACGGCGCCGAGGTCGGAGGCCGCAGACGTCGACCGGGCCTGCCGGGCGGCGGAAAGGGCCTTCACCGGGTGGCGGCGGACGACTCCGGGCGAGCGGATGGCCGTTCTGCTGCGCATGGCGGACGCCGTCGAGCGCCACGCGGACGAACTGGTCGAGATCGAGTGCCGGGACACCGGAAAGCCGCCGGAGCTGACAATGCGGGAGGAGATCGTCCCGATCATCGACCAGCTCCGATTCTTCGCGGGCGCGGCGCGGATGCTCGAAGGGAAGGCGACGGCGGAGTACGTGCGCGGCCACTCCTCCTCCGTGCGCCGTGAACCGGTCGGCGTCGTCGGGGCGATCGCGCCGTGGAACTACCCGGCGATGATGGCGGTCTGGAAGTTCGGCCCCGCCCTGGCGGCGGGGAACACGATCGTGCTCAAGCCGTCCGACACGACGCCCGCGAGCGCCGTGTTCCTGGCCGGGCTCTTCGCCGACCTGCTCCCGCCCGGCGTTTTCAACGTGGTGTGCGGCGACCGGCGAACAGGTGCGGCGCTGGCCGGGCACCCGGTTCCGGCGATGGTGTCGATCACCGGGAGCACCGCGGCGGGCCGCGCCGTCGCACGGTCGGCGGCGGACACGGTCAAGCGCGCCCATCTGGAGCTCGGCGGCAACGCGCCCGTGCTGGTCTTCGGCGACGCCGACCTGGAGGCCGCGGCCGACGGGATCGCGTTCGCCGGCTACTTCAACGCCGGGCAGGACTGCACCGCGGCCACCCGGGTGATCGTCGCCGAGGAGGCGCACGACGCGTTCGTCGGCGCGCTGGTCGAGCGGGTCCGCCGGATCGGGCTGTCGCGGGACGAGCCCGCCGTGGACCGCGTCCTGGACATTCCGCCGCTGAACAACCCGGACCAGCTCGCGCACGTCGCGGGCCTCGTCGCGCGGGTCCCATCGCACGCGAAGGTGCTCGTCGGCGGCCGGGAGGCCGGCGGCCCCGGTTACTTCTACCTGCCGACGGTGGTCGACGGGGTGACCGCGGCGGACGAACTCAGCCGCACCGAGATCTTCGGTCCGGTGGTCACCGTGCAGACGTTCCGCGGCGAGGCCGATGCGGTCCGGCAGGCCAACGACTCGCCGTACGGCCTGGCCTCCAGCGTGTGGACACGCGACCACGCCCGGGCGCTGCGCGTCTCCGCCGCCGTCGACGCCGGGCACGTCGGCGTGAACTGCCACCTCCCGCCGGTGCACGAGATGCCGCACGGCGGCGTCAAGCAGTCCGGCTACGGCAAGGACCTGTCGCTGTACTCCGTCGAGGAGTACACGCGGGTCAAGCACGTCCTGTCGGCGCTCGGCGAGGACGCCGAGTGACCCGCCCCCCGACCCCGCGCTTGGAGGCTGCGAGACCATGACCGACGCACCGAGGACCGGCCCGGTGGACGCGACGAAGATCCCCCGGTACGCCGATCCGGGCACCTTCGCCCGGCTGCCGCGGGCCGACCAGGTCGACCGGGTCGACGTGGCGATCGTGGGGGTGCCGTTCGACACCGGCGTGTCCTACCGTCCGGGGGCGCGTTTCGGGCCGGGCCACGTCCGGGCGTCGTCGAAGCTGCTCAGGCCGTACCATCCGCCGCTCGACGTCGAGCCTTTCCACGCCCAGCAGGTCGCCGACGCCGGCGACATGGGGGTGAACCCGTTCGACATCGAGGAGGCGATCGCCACCATCGAGCGCCGGTCGGACGAGCTGCGCGCGGACGGGGCGAAGCTGCTGACGATCGGCGGCGACCACACCATCGCGCTGCCGCTGCTGCGGTCGCTGCACCGCGACCACGGCCCGATCGCGGTGCTGCACTTCGACGCGCACCTCGACACCTGGGACACCTACTTCGGCGCCCCCTACACCCACGGCACCCCGTTCCGCCGGGCCGGCGAGGAGGGCCTGCTGGACCCCGAGCACTGCATGCACATCGGGATCCGCGGCCCGCTGTACTCGCGGGAGGACCTGGCGGACGACGACGCGCTCGGGTTCCAGATCGTCCGCGCCGACGACTACGAGACCGGCGGGACGGCCGCCGCGGTGGAGCGGATGCGGGCCCGGCTGGGCGACCGGCCAGTGTACGTGTCGGTCGACATCGACGTGCTGGACCCGGCCCACGCCCCCGGCACCGGCACCCCGGAGGCGGGCGGGCTGACCAGCAGGGAGCTGCTGGCCACGCTGCGGGGGCTGGCCGGGCTGAACCTCGTCGGCGCCGACATCGTGGAGGTCGCGCCGGCCTACGACCACGCCGAGATCACCGGGATCGCCGCGGCGCACGTGGGGTACGAGTTGCTCGGCGTGCTCGCGTTGGACCGTTCCGGCGAATCCCGATGAACAAGGAGTGATGCACGTGCACACCACGAAGCCGGCCTTCGCGTGGTCGCCGAGGTCCTGGCCGTCGGAGCGGGCGTACGCCGTCCCGGACGCCGAGGAGGTCTGGTGCTACACCGACCGGTTCTCCTACTTCCCCGGCGAGACCGTCGCGTTCCACCTGAGCGCGAGCGTCCCGTCGTTCACCGTCGAGATCGTCCGCGACGGCGCCCGCCCGGAGACGGTCTGGCGGCGCGACGGCGTCACCGCCGGGCGGCACGAGGCGCCCGCCGACGCCCACGCGCGGGGCTGCGGCTGGCCGGCCGGCCTCACGCTGGAGATCCCGGACGGTTGGCGCCCCGGCTTCTACATCGTCACCGTGCGGGCGGTGCTGAGCGACGGCGAACTCTGGGAGCGCGAGCACTTCTTCGTGGTGAAGGCCCCGGCGGGGCGGCGCCCGAAGGCGGCGATCGTCCTCACCACGGGGACCATGCTGGCCTACAACGACTGGGGCGGCGCCAACCACTACCGCGGCCTCGGCGACGACCCGCGCGACGACGCGGGTTGCCCGCTCGCCTCGACGCAGCGCCCGATCGCGCGCGGCATGATCCGCAAGCCGGAGGGCGCGCCGCGGGAGGCGAACCACCTCACGCTGCCGATGAACGGCGCGCCCCGGTACGCCTCCTACGAGTGGGCCCGCCTGAACGGCTACAGCCGCCATCACGGCGACGCGTTCTGGGCGTCCTACGAGCGGCTGTTCGTGCGGTGGGCCGAGGAGCGCGGCTACGAGCTGGACTACCTCACCCAGCACGACCTGCACGTCGACGAGACCGTCCTCGACGGATACCGCTGCGTGATCGTGGTGGGCCACGACGAGTACTGGAGCTGGGAGATGCGCGACGCCGTCGACCGGTTCGTGGACGGCGGCGGGGGCCTGGCCCGGTTCGGGGGGAACTACCAGTGGCAGGTCAGGCTGAGCGACGACCTGACCACGCAGTACTGCTACCGCCTCCCCTCGCTCGACCCCGACACCGAGCGGTCGCCGCGGACCGCCACGACGATGTGGGAGGCCAAGTCGGTCGGACGGCCCGGGGCGACCACGGTGGGCCTCAACGGGCTCGGCGGTGTCTACACGCGCTACGGGGTCGCGACCCCGAGGTCGTCGGGCGGATTCATCGTCTACCGGCCCCATCACTGGGCCTTCGAGGGCACCGACCTCTACTACGGCGACCAGCTGGGCGCGGCCCCGACTTTCCTGGCCGCGTTCGAGGTGGATTCGGTCGAGTACACCTTCCGCCGGGGCCTGCCGTACCCGACGTTCGAGGACGGCGCGCCGGAGACGCTGGAGATCCTCGCGCTGACCCCGGCGGTCCGCGGCGAGGAGGACCGGTTCGGCGGGCTGCTGCCCATGGGCGGGCCCGAGGAGGAGGTCTACGCCTACAACCGCGAGCTCGGCGACGACCTGCCCGACTACGTGAACGAGGGCGGGATGCGCGGCGCCGGGATGATCGCGGCGTTCACCCGCGGGCGCGGCGAGGTCTTCAACGGCGGCTCGACGGAGTGGCCCTACGCGCTGCACGTCGGCGACCCCTACGTCGACCGCGTCGTCCGCAACGTGCTCGACCGGTTCCTGACCCGCGACCTGGAAGGCTGAGGCGAGGCCGATCATGGACATCACCGACGTCGTCCGGCTCTCCCCGGAGACCGGAACGCCCAACGTCCCGCCCGTCGAGGGTTACGAGGTGCTCTCCGCGCGATGGCGCGAGACCGAGTACCTCGCCTACGGCGGCCCCGCGAAGGAGTACACGGGCGGGTTCTGGACCGGGGAGCCCGGCGCGGTGCGGATCGACCCGTGGCCCTACGACGAGATCTGCGTGATCCTCAGCGGCCGGGTCGCCGTCGCCGACCTCGACGGCGGCCGCGCGGAGTTCGGCGCCGGCGAGGCCTTCTTCATCCCGCAGGGCTTCGCGGGCGACTGGGTGACGATCGAGCCCACGAGCAAGGTTTTCGTCGCCGTCACCCGCTGAATGCTCCGTTTGCGTAGTCATGGCCGTACTGCGGCTAGCTTGGCGTCGTGCTTCCTCTCCGGCTCTTCCTGACCCGGCTCGCGCTGCGGCCGCTCGGCACCGCCGACCCGTCCGAGCGGTGGGTCCGGTGGGTCCACGTCAGCGAACTGCCCGACCCCTCCCCGTTCCTGCGGGGAGGGGAGCTGCTGCTGCTCGCCGGGACCGGCTTCCGCCCCGCCGACAGCCGCGACTACGTGCGGCGGCTGGCCGAGACCGGGGTCGTCGCGATCGGGTTCGGGGTCACGCCCGTCTTCGACGCCGTGCCGCCCGAACTCGTCGCCGCGTGCGACGAGTTCGGCATGGTGGTCCTGGAGGTCCCGGCCCGGGTGCCGTTCGCCTCGGTGGTCGAGCTCCACCACGCCGAGCTGGTCCGCGCCGAGACCCGCGGCCTGAAGCGCCTCTCGGAGGGGCAGGCGGTGCTGATCAAGGCCGCGGCGGGCCCGGGCCCGCTGCGGGCCGTGGTGGAGCGGACCGCCGACCTGCTCGACGGGTGGGTCCGGGTCGTGGACCGCAACCGGGACAGGACCTGGACGGCCGGGCCGGTCCGGGACGACCCCGAGGTGAGCGCGGCGCTCGACCAGGCCTGCCGGAGCCAGTCGCCGATGAGCGCGGCGCTCACCACCGCCGAGGAGAACGTCGAGGTCCAGCGGCTTCTCGGCCCCGCCCCCACCGGCTACGCGATGGCCGTCGCGCGGCGCGCCCCGTTCACCGTCGCCGACCGGGGCCTCGTCGGCGTCACCGCCTCCGCCCTCTCCCTGCTCTTCACCGCCCCCTCGGAGGCGAGCTCACCGGAGGCGCTCGGCACCGCCGTCGTGGCCGGGCTGCTGCGGCTCCCCGCCCTCGCCCGCGACCTCGCCGCACCCCTCGACCGGGCGGCGGACGTCCGGTGGCGGATCGTCCGCGGCCCCCTCGACTCGCCGCCCGGCTCCCGGGAGACGATCGTCCAGCGGCTGTCGGCGCTGCTCGGAACCCCCTTCGTCGCGCAGGACGGCTCCTCCTTCGTCGCGCTCGTCCCCGAGGACACGGTGGACGGGCTGCCGCACGCGCTGGACGAGGCGGGCCTGCCCGCGGGGATCAGCCGCCCCCACCCCGCCGCGGACCTCGACCCCGCCTGGGGCGAGGCGGGCGCCGCGCTCGACGCGGCCCGCGTCGGCGGCG